>CAMYNZ010000399.1 GCA_947259865.1 uncultured Desulfobacterales bacterium
CCATGGCCGACATGAATTCATTTCTGCACGAGACCTTTGCCGGCAACAAGATCGTCAAGGCCTTCGGGATGGAGCCCTATGAAAAAAAGCGCTTTTCCGAAAAAACTCGAAAGCTGTTCAGGCTTGAAATGAAGGAGGTCAAATACAAGGCCATTTCCAGCCCCATCAACCTTTTCCTGGGCGGCGTGGCGGTTGCGGCCATCATTTATTACGGCGGTCTGAGGGTTGTCCAGGGCGTTTATACCCCCGGCACCTTTTTTTCCTTTATAGCTGCTGTTTTATTGCTCTACAAACCCATCAAAGAATTAAGCAAACTCAACAATGCCCTGCAGCAGGGGCTGGCCGCCACCGACCGGGTATTTGATATCCTCGAAAGAGATTCCGATGTAGTAGAGATTTCAAATCCCCTGACGGTTAAACCGGGACCGCACCGGGTCACTTTTGAAAAGGTATTCTTCAAATACGATGAGGAGATGGTGCTAGAGGATATCAATCTGGACGTCCCACCCGGAGAGATACTGGCGCTGGTGGGCATGAGCGGCGGCGGCAAAACATCGCTTGTGAATCTAATCCCCCGATTTTATGATGTCAGCCAGGGTGCTATATTTATTGATGGCATCAATATCCGGGATGCGTCACTGGCATCCTTGCGCAATCAGATTGCCATCGTTACCCAGGAACCCATTCTTTTTGATGATACGGTTAAAAATAACATCGCCTATGGTCGGCGAAATGCTTCCGACACTGAAATCGAGGCCGCCGCCACGGCCGCCTACGCCACTGATTTTATCCAGAGTTTTCCGAACCAATTCGACACCCGCATCGGCGAGCTGGGTACCCGGCTGTCGGGCGGAGAAAAACAGAGAATCTGTATCGCCCGGGCGCTATTGAAGGATGCACCCATACTAATACTGGACGAAGCGACCTCATCGCTTGACTCAGAATCCGAAATGTGGGTGCAAAAGGCACTCGAAAACCTGATGAAGGGGCGCACCACTTTTGTTATTGCCCACCGGCTGTCAACGGTCAACAAGGCCCACCGAATCGTGGTGCTTGTTGACGGGGTGATTGTGGAAGAGGGCAATCATGACGCACTGGTGGCCCGTCAAGGCGAATATTATAAGCTTCATCAGATGCAATTCAGCCGTGAAAATCAACACCATCATTAACAGATATATCTTCCGGGAGATGACACTGCCCTGTGTATTGGGCGTGGTGTTTTTTAGTTTTGTATTCTTGATGGCTGAAATGCTCAAAATTGTGGATTTGATTGTAAACTACGGTGTTGGCCTGTTGACCGTCGTTATGATGCTCATCTACTCCATGCCTTATTTCCTTGTATTTGTTATTCCCATGTCCACCATGATGGCAGTCCTGCTGACTTTTTTACGATTATCGGCCGACAATGAGATCATCGCACTCAAAACCGGGGGATTGCACATCTATCGTCTGCTTCCGTCGGTAATACTGTTTTGTGCCATCAGTTGCGGGCTGACCCTCATTATGACTGTGTATGGTCTGCCGTGGGGTAAAACATCCATAAATAAGCTGTCACTTGAAATCATTTCCGCCAACCTCGATATCGGGCTCAAAGAACGAACATTCAACGACAGTTTCAATGGCGTGATGCTGTATGTTAATAATGTCGATGTAAAAAATAATACCCTGATCGATGTTTTTATCGAAGATAAAAGAACCCGGGATACCGTCAGCACTGTGGTTGCCTCCCGGGGCAAGCTATTCAGCAAACCCGGTGCTATGGTGTATCACTTGAGATTATATAAGGGAATTATCAATCAGGTCGGCCTGGAAGCCAGGACCGCCAATACCATCAATTTTGATACCTATGATCTGACCCTTGATCTCAAAAAAGCGGCTGCAAATTTGAGCTCGAGAAGACACCGCAGAGAACTCAGTCTGTCCCGGCTGCGCCAGGATATAAAAAGGGCTCCCCAAAAAGACGGCAATTATTACAAGTTGTTGCTGGCGTTTCATAAAAAATTTTCCATTCCTTTCGCCTGTTTTGCGCTGGGAATACTTGCCATTCCTTTAGGCATAAAGTCAAAATCCGCCAAGCGATCGACCGGTCTGGTCATGGGTTTGCTTCTATTTTTGATGTATTATTTACTTTTATCGGTCGGGGTGGTCTGGGGTGAAACCGGTGATTATCCGCCAGTGGTGGGCATGTGGCTGCCCAATTTTGTTATGGGCGCATTAGGGGTATATTTTCTGGTCAAAACCGCAAATGAAAAGCCGGATCATCTGGGTGCCCCGCTTGTGTACATGCGGCGATTGGGCACCAGGATCGTCGGGAAATTCTTCAACTGATATGTCCATAATCGGTAAATATTTAACCAGCGAGATCTTGAAATTTTTTTGTATAATTCTTTTAACGGTCATCACGATATTTTTGGCCGTTGATTTTTTTGAAAAGATTGATAATTTTTTGCAAGCCGGGTTGCCCCTGTCAAAAGTCCTGACATTCTTCCAGCTCAGAATCCCCTTTATTGTTGCCCAAATTGCCCCGGTCGGCATTTTGTTGGCTGTGCTCATTGTTTTTGGTCTGATGAATAAAAATTATGAGCTTATTGCCTTCAGAAGCAGCGGCGTCAGTATCTACTATTTTTTAAAACCGATCCTCTCATTGGCGTTTGTTCTCTGTGTGCTTCTTTTTCTTCTGACAGATTTGATCGTCCCCCTGGCTACCAATAAAGCCAATAAAATTTGGCTCGGAGAAGTCAAAAAAAAATCTGTCGTCACCTCACGGGAAAAAAATATTTGGATTAAAGGTAATCGGGCCATCTCCCACATAAAATATTACAACGCGACCAACCAGACCATATCCGGGATTACTCTGTATTACTTTGACGAAGCGTTTAGATTGATAAAACGGGTTGATGCAAAAACCGCCTATTTTGAACAGGGAAAATGGGTTTTTCACGATATCATGGAACAGCGGCTGAATAAATCCGCCGGGGATTACACGGTTGGATTCGACTCCCGGCGATATGAACCCTTCGAGTTTTTACCGGATGATTTAAAACGGGTGGCCAAAAAGTCGGACGAGATGAATTTTATGGAGCTCTACAAATACATAGAGGACATGGAATCAGAGGGATATGACGCCGCCAGCTACCGGGTCGACCTGCATGCCAAAATCGCATTTCCGCTGATTTGTATCATTCTGTGTCTGGTGGCGACAGGGATTGCGGCCAAACGAAACATCCGAGAAGGTCTGGCTATCAATGTCGTATACGGTATTGGTTTGATATTTATTTACTGGATCTTTAACACATTTTGCCTGTCGCTCGGATACGGCGGTGTGCTACCGCCCGTCATAGCCGCCTGGATGGCAAATTTCATATTCCTGTGTATCGGGATTTTTTATTTGCTGATCGCTGAATAAGTGTTTGTATGAATCCACTG
>CAMYNZ010000400.1 GCA_947259865.1 uncultured Desulfobacterales bacterium
ATTATCGGCAGAAAAATACTGGTGCCCGAACACCCGCAATTAACCGGAGCCATCGGTGCGGCCCTTTTTGCAATCGACTCAGTAAACACACAATCCTCACCATAGGAGGTGGCTTCTCAAGGGGCAAGACACTATGACTGAAGAAAAAAAGATCGTCAGAAAAAAGCTGAAAGCCGCTGCTGATATCAGACAATTCATGGCGGATTATTACTATGAACTTGATGCGGCCTCAAAAAATGGTGATCCCAAGATTGCATGGTGCACCAGCGTCGGGCCGGCCGAAATATTAAGAGCCATGGGATTTCTGGTTTACTTTCCTGAAACCCACTCTGCCATGCTGGGCGCTACGCGTATGGCCACTGATCTTATCCCCACAGCCAATGCCTTGGGATATTCGCCCGATATATGCTCTTATCTTACTGCGGATATCGGTGCCTTTTTAAGAGGAGTCACTCCGTTGGCCAAGGCATTTAAGGGGATTGAAAGCATCCCCAAACCGGATGTGCTGGTTTTTAATACCAATCAATGTCGAGATGTTCAGGACTGGTTTGCCTGGTACGGGAAAAAATTCAATGCGCCGCTGCTCGGTATTCACAGCCACAAAGGCCTTGGAGATATTAGCGAAGTCCACGTGGATTCCATCGCCAAACAGATGCAATTGCTGATTGAACCACTGGAAAGGGTGTCCGGCAGAAAATTTGACCTGGACGAGCTTAAACAGGTGGTGGCCTTGTCACGGCAATGCTCAGATTTGTGGAAAAAAGTGCTCGACACGGCTGCGCACGTGCCGTCACCCTTAACGTTTTTTGACGGAACGACGCTCATGGGTCCTGCCGTAGTAGGAAGGGGGACCCGGAAGGCGGTGGATGTGTATAAAATATTGCTGGCGGAACTTGAAAAAAGAATAAAAAACGGCGAGGGAGCGGTGGATAAAGAACGCTACAGGATCTACTGGGACGGCATGCCGGTCTGGGGCAGACTTAGCGCACACAACCGGTTGTTCACCGAACTTAAGGCCAATGTACTGGCATCGACCTACTGCAACAGCTGGATATTTTCTGCCTTAAACGGTAATGACCCGTTTACCAGCATGGCCCGGGCTTACATAGAACTGTTTGTTGTTCGCTCGGATGAAACCAAAGAAAACTATATCAAAAATATGCAGAAATTTTTCAAGATTGACGGCATTATCTACCACGATGCCAAAACCTGCCCCAATAACTCCAATTGCCGTTACGGCATGCCACAGCGCCTGGAAGAGCAATCCGGTGTACCGAGTCTGGTGATAAATGGCGACCTGAACGACCTCAGACTGATTTCAGATGAACAAACCCAAACCAATATCGAGGCTTTTATCGAACAACTGGAAGAAAATAGATAGCATGCAGTCTTTGATGTTTTGTGTTTAGTTTTGGACATAACAAATAGCAAAACACAAAACGTAAGTAATATAAGGGAGGTGAAGGGATGACCTGTTGGTTGAACTTGGGCCAAATCCAAAAACTCAACGCCAAGAAGTTCCCCAAGGCCATTGCATTAAAGGATACTACCAGAGCTTTTACTTATCCGAAGGTAAACCGGCGGGTAAACCGGCTGGCACACAGCCTGCTTTCCATGGGACTTCAAAAGCGGGATAAGATTGCCGTGCTGCTTGAAAACAGCATCGAGATCGTAGAAGTCTTTCTGGCCACCGCCAAAACCGGGATCATCATTGTGCCGATCAATTTTCGACTGGTCAGCGGCGAAGTCGAGTATATTGTGAACAATTCCGATGCCAGGGCCATTATTGTGCATGAGCAGTTCACTTCGACGGTTGATCCGATTAGAGCAAATCTCAAAAATATAGCAGCCACCAACTATATCGTCGTGGGTCAACACAAAGAAAGATATTTGGAGTATGAAAAACTCATCAAGGATTCGCCTGAGAGCGAACCTGATGTTGTAGTCGATCCTAAAGACACCTGGCTGCTAATCTACACCTCCGGTACGACTGGAAAACCTAAAGGTGTTATACGTTCCCACGAATCCCATATTGCATATTATCTGAACAATGCCATTGACTTCGGCTTCAACGAAAAAGACATATGCTTGAATGCCATGCCGCTTTGCCATATCAATTCTATTTTCTTTACATTTACATTTCTGTATATCGGCGGTTCTGCCTATATCCACCCGGCACTATCTTTCAAGGCCGACGAAATACTGGAGATTGTCGAGAGGGAAAAAATTACCTTTATCTCTCTGATACCGACCCATTACAATCTCATCCTAAACGTATCCGAAGAAGCCAGAAAGCGTGATGTGAGCTCCATACGGAAATTGCTTTGTTCATCAGCGCCGGTTAGAAAAAGTATGAAACAGGCGGTCCTGAAATTCTTTCCCGAGGTCGAACTCTACGAGGCATACGGTTCAACCGAGGGTGGAATTGTAACCATACTTAAACCCGAATACCAGATGGAAAAACTGGGCTCGATCGGCTTTGAGGCCTTGGGATCGGACTACGTTAAACTTCTGGATGAGAAAGGAAATGAGGTCGGGGTTGGAGTGGTCGGAGAGCTCTATTCAAGGGGGCCGACCCTCTTTGATGAGTACTACAAACTACCTGAAAAAACCGCCAGCTCTTTCCGAAAAGGCTGGTTTTCCGCCGGGGACATGGCCAGGCGCGATGCGGACGGGTTTTTTGAAATCGTCGACCGCAAGGACAACATGATTAAAACCGGCGGTGAAAATGTCTACCCCAATGAAGTGGAAGAAGTGGTCGGCAGCCATGAATGCGTTTTTGATTGCGCCTGCGTCGGCTTGCCGGACGAAAAATGGGGTGAAAAAGTGGTCGCCGTCGTAGTGGCCAAACCCGGCGTTGATGAAGAAGACATCGACGAACAGACCATCAAAGACTGCTGTAAAGATAAACTGGCCGGGTACAAGCGTCCCAAAGAAGTAATTTTTATTCAGCCGGATGACATGCCGCGTACCCCGACCGGAAAAATACTTCATCGCAAACTGCGGGAAAAGTTGGGACCCGAATCCAACGATAAAGATTAAAGGAATTCTGAATTCCCGGATCAAGATAATTTATTTGGCAGATTCATATCCTTTCGAACCTTGAACCTTGAACTTTGAACCTTGAACTTTGAACTAATTATCGGAGGTTTACCAAATGTTATCAAAAGCGTTTATTCCGTACGGCGGCTACTACAGTACACCCTTTGCACGCTGGCAGGGAACCCTGGCCAATGAAAATTCGATCGCGCTGGGGGCCGAAACATCCACAAGATGGTTGGCCCAGAAAAACTGGGATCCTAAAATCTTTGAATATCTCATTTTGGGCATTACCATCGGCCAGCCCAAGCTGTTTTACGGCGGACCCTGGGCTTCGGCCCTGATCGGCGCAACCGATACACCCGGCGTCGTCATCAGT
>CAMYNZ010000401.1 GCA_947259865.1 uncultured Desulfobacterales bacterium
CTTCCTTATGATTGCAAATTGATATTATCCCATATTTTGGTATTTTTGGCAAACTGCAATCGATAACCCGGCAAGCGCTCTAATATTTCTTTCACCGTATAAAATCCCAATTGCGCAGCTTCCGGAGGTAAATACTTAAAAAAATGGATTAAGTGTTTGAGAATGATGGACATCAGCTCACTTCTGGCAATGGGCAACACTCGGGTGCAAGCACTTTTTTCCAGTAAAAATATTTTTTGAAGCTCACCTTTCAAAGGACTGTCATAACTTCCATTTGCTTTCAACGGGCCAAAGGGAGAACGATAGGCATAGATGCCATTTGCCTGGTTTTTTATGACAACGCCGTCGTCGGAAAAGCAAATATCCGGGTCACAAAGACGGGTGATCGTTGATTTACCGGCCCCGGAAAGCCCCAGGAAAAGAACCCCGGTATCATTTTTCCGGAGAGCCGCTCCGTGCAGTAGCAAGCCCCCCGCCTGGATCAACCGATGGGAGAGGATGCACATGGTGCCATTTATGAATGCCGTCAGCATGCCTGCCGGACGGAGACGTCTTTTGATAAAGAAAAAAGCGCTGTTTTTCTCTGGGTCATACAAAAAGAGATCAACACCGACCAGTGCGTAAACCAGTTTCTGGGGAGCGCCGATACTGGATATTAACTTTCGTATCGACGATTCCTCAGGTTTGAAATGCCTTAAAATGTTCAGCGATAATTGCACTTTTTCTTTTAATCGGTTGGCCGGCGGGAAGCGGCGCTGGACGGATAAAAATAACTTACTCAAATTCTCCAAATCCACAGCCGGCCAGTTATGTATACGGTTTTGAGAATACAAAAAAACGCTGACGGCACATCCGTTCAGACCGGATGGTTTTAAAAAAGAATCCAGGTATTTTTTTACGGCACGCAAGAACCTGCGATTCGCATTCTCCAGAATAATCTGAAATCTTTCTTCGGCAATTTCTATGTCCAGTTTTCTTTGCATCAGCAGGGTTCAATCAGCGTCGATTTTTTTTGGCCGCTAAACACTTTGTAACAGGAAAGCGGGTCCCATCCATCGAATCCTTGTCCCAGGTTATACGGGATGGCCGGACACCCGCCCTTGCACACGTCGGTGTAGACACAATGTCTGCACTCTCTAAACGAATCCATGCGCCGGGAATAGCGCTTGCGCAAGTTCAAAAATCCATCCGCTTCCTGCCAGATAGACGTAAAAGACGCATCTTTTATGCTGCCCACCTTATAATCCCACATACGGTCACAGGGAATTACCCAGCCTTCAGGCCTCACGGAACATTCTGAAACCCCACCCCCGCAACTGCTGATTGTATTCACCTGTTTTTCTGATGTCTCGGATTCGGGCAATCGAGAGATGGTGTCCATCCACTGAATGGTCTGGATCAGGGATCCCCCGACTAACCCGGGATGGGATTTCTTTAACTGTCTTAATTCGGCTTCAACCTTTTTTTGTTCGCTGAAGGTGAGGCTCAGCGTCTGAAAGTTTTCAATGGCGCTGCCCTGGGGCAGAAGGGCGGAAAAGGTGATTTGCGAGGCACCAACTTTTTGGGCCAGACCGACAATCTTTTCGAGATGATCTAAATTGTTGCGGCAGACAACCACATAAAAACTGAAAGGGATGTGATATTTTTGTAACAGCCCGATCCCTTTCAGTATCTTTTTAAATGACCCCTGGCCGCGAATATAATCATGGGTTTCCGAATCGGCGCCATCCAAAGATATTTGAATATTTTCCAGACGTCTGTTTCCCGAAAGCAGGGAAACTACTTTCTCATCAATAAGGGTTGCATTGGTGTTGATAGAGATCCTGAAGGGGTGCTGTAAAATGTGTTGCAGCAGTGCAAAAAAATCGTTGCGGATAAACGGCTCACCACCGGATATCAACAAATTGAATACCTTGATCTGGGCCAGTTCATCGACCAGGGTTTTCCATGCTTTCAGTGATAGATCACCGGGTGCATTTTTGGTGGAAGATACCCCGCAATAAAGGCATTTTAGATTACAGCGGTTGGTGGTGTTTAAGGTTACTTTTTCAGGTGCCGAGAATATTTTCATAGCATCATTCCAGCATTCCATCTTTTCGGGTTTCCAAAGGCGCTTCTGCCTCAAAAACCCTGGTTTTGGGGAAAAGTCCCTTTTGATAGACGTCATTACAAATACCATTGGGATCGACCAGAGATTGGTTATCACCGAGAACATCGGCCCGGCAGAAACCCAGGCATTGATATTTAAACAGACATTTTCCGCATACGCCTTTCAAATCAAAAGGCACTTTCTGACGGATTTCTCTAAACAGCGGTGCTTCTTGCCAAATTTGTGTGATGGATTTTTCTTTGATATTTCCCAGAATCAGTTTTTTCTTTATCCTTCCGATTCCACAAATGGAAACATCGCCGTTTGATAAGATACCACAGATATTTAGAATATTGCAGCTGCACACAGTGTGTCGAAAAAGTTCCCTGATCCCTTTAAGGGCCGGGGGTAGATATAGATCGATGTTCATACCGGGAAAGCGGTCGGCAAGGTCGCCTTCGACCTTTTTTTCGAGTTCAAGCAAATCTTCCACCGCTAAGCTTTGGCATCTTTGAAAACCGGCACCCACATCACCGAGCAGGGAGAGAGGGTTTATTTCAAATGATTTGACACCCAATTTGTGAGCGACAGCCATTGTATTTTCAAGATCATGGGCGTTTGATTTCTGCAGGCAAAAGATGACCTGCGGAAAAATGTTATTTTCGATGAGCAGTCGAATGCCACGCAACGCCTTTTCAAAGCTTCCCTCAACCCCCCGAATGCTGTCATGCATTGCAGGACTGCTTCCATCCAGGCTGGTACTGACCTGTCTCAGGTTGAATTGACAGAGCTTTCTGGCCTTGCTCCTGGTAATCAGGGTCCCGTTGGTTTCAATGCTGAATGACAGGTTGAATTGCGAAAATCTTTCGAGATATGCCAACATATCCGGATTCAAAAAAGGCTCCCCACCGGTAAATTTAATGTGGCCTAATCCCAGGGGCAAGGCATCCTGCACCACCTTTTCCATTAAATCAACCGACACATTATCTTTATTTTGAACATGGTAGGCCTTTTTATTCCCGGCGTGGGCCGGATGGATCCAGCAGTGAATACACCTGAGATTACAGGATTCCGTGGGATAAAAATAAATGGAGCGCAGGGGGTACGATAGTTTTTTATGTGCTTGAAAATTCATAGACTCTTTTATCCGGCTGTACTTTTGGCTAAAAATCCAAAGCCCCGTAACTCATCCAGAAACGACAGACAATCCTTTGAAATTTTTTCGGGGGCCACGTCAGGGTATTCCGCAGAAATCGCTTTGACAATGTGTTCGGTTTCCAACGGTTTTTTACACAATTTCCAAATCATTATGCCCAGCTCATTCAGATA
>CAMYNZ010000402.1 GCA_947259865.1 uncultured Desulfobacterales bacterium
GATGTCTGCCAGATATTACCATCCGGGGGTACCACCGGTCTTCCCAAAGGTGCTCCCCGGACCCACAACGATTACATTTGCAATGTAGAATACAAATCACGCGCCTGGCACCTGAATGTCACCGACACCTGTCTGGTAACCACCACGGTCGGCCACAACCTGGCCTTGCTTGTCTGTATTGCCGGTCCAATCTTCCATGGCGCCACCATCGTCATGCTCGATTCCACCTACCCCCAGGACTTTTGTAAAATGGTGCAGGATGAAAAAATAACCTGCACCGGCATGGTGCCCACGCTGATCAGCCGGATCGTCAATTTCGAAAAACTGGCAAAATATGACCTGACTTCGCTAAACAGAATCTATGTGGGGGCTGCCCATAGCCCACCGGACCTGGTACAAATGGTCGAGAAAAAAATTGGCGCCCGCTACATAAACGCCTTTGGCATGGTAGAAGGCCCCTGCGCCCAGACCCGTCCGGACGACGCATTGGAAATCCGATCCCAGACCATTGGATGGCCGGTATGCCCCCATGATGAAATAAACACGATCGATGTTAACGGTAATCCCACAGGGGCGGGGATTGAGGGTGAGATGGTTGCCAGAGGGCCCGGCATTTTTACCGGTTATTTTAGGAATCCCCAGGCCAATCAAAGTGCGTTTACACCGGATGGTTATTTTCGCACCGGTGATCTGGCAGTGATCGATGAGAAGGGAACAATCCGAATTAGCGGGCGGGTTAAGGATATTATCATCCGGGGCGGAGAAAATATCGGGGCCCGGGAAGTTGAGGAACTCATCTCAACTCACGCCCTGGTGGAATATGCAGCGGTAGTGGGAATGCCGGATCCGGATCTGGGCGAAAAAATCTGCGCCTATATCAAGCCGGTTGCAGGGGCGACCCTTTCCCATGAAGATGTCGTCCGGCATTTAAAACAGAGCGGTGCCGCCAAAAAATTTGTCCCGGCCAGAACCGAGACAGTTTCGGAAATACCCCTCACCGCAGCGGGAAAGGCCGATAAAAAGGCCCTAAAAAAGGATATCCAAAATAAACTGAAAGCAGAATCCGAGAGTTCATCTTAAAAGAAGTACGATTATAGTGAGCCAACAGTAGACTATTAATTTCCACAAAAGGTTTGAAAGGTTTTTGTGAGCGAACAATCCGCCAGAGATCTATGTCGGATCAAACCACTCGAAGTCTTTTTAAATGTAGACTTGGTGAAGTGAATTCAAAACCACAAGAAAGGATATACGCATGGAATTGAAAGGAAAAACAGCGGTCGTGACCGGAGGTTCCCGGGGCATTGGGAGGGCTATCGCCCTGCGGCTGGCCAAAGATGGCGCCAATATTGGCGTTCTGAATCTTCAAAAGGATTTAGGGCTCAAGGTTGCCGAAGAAATCCGCCAAACAGGGGTTCAGGCGATTCCGATTGTCTGCGATGTGACCGACTATCAAAAAGTACAGGAAGCCGTGTCCCGGATTCACCGGGAATTCGGCTCGATTGACATTCTCATTAATAACGCCGGGATCGATGAATCAAAAATCTTCGTTGACACGGACCCGGCGCTCTGGGAAAAAATTATCAATACAAATTACAAAAGTTTTCTGATAGCCACCCATGTGTGTGTCCCTTATATGATCGAGCAAAAAAGCGGGAATATCGTCAGCCTGGGTTCAGATGCCGGCCGAATCGGCAGTCCCGGAGAAGTTCTATACTGCGGCACCAAGGCGGCCATCATGGCCAGTTCGAAAGCACTGGCCAAAGAGTTGGCCAGGTTCAACATCCGGGTCAATTGTGTGAGTCCGGGTCCGGTTCACACCGACCTGTGGGATAGTCTCCACAGCGGTGAAAAAGGACAAAAAGTCACGGAAGCGGTGACACGGATGATTCCCCTCAGGCACCTGGGCACACCTGAAGAAGTAGCCGACGTGGTGTCCTTTTTTGTCAGCGACGATTCACGATATCTGACCGGCCAGGTACTGAGTGTTGACGGGGGTTTGACGATGATCGGCTAATATACGGGAAGGAGTGACCAATGGATTTCGATCTGTCTGATAAAATATTGAAATACAAACATGAAGCTCGCGAGTGGGTAGAAAACGTTTTAAACCCTTTATCTCAGCCCCTGGAAGAAGAAGAAAAGCTGCCTGAAGCGCTGGTTGAAGCGCTTAGAAAAGGGCGCTTTTTTGGCCTGACGATTCCCAAAGAATATGGTGGACAAGGCTGGTGCGCGGTAGAATGGTTTACGGTTTTAGAGGAACTGGCCAAAGCCTATGCCACCGTGCGGCTGATTGCCCATACCATGAATGGATTGTTCTGGCGGCCGATTTTGCATTTTGGAACGGATGCGCAGAAGAAAAAGTACTTACCCGGGCTGGCAACCGGTGAGATCTGGGCGGCAAACAGTTTGACCGAACCCGAAGCCGGCACCGGTAAAGATATCAACTCCAGGGCTGAAAAAGATGGTGAGGATTATGTTCTAAACGGGCAAAAATGGCTCATCACACTTTTTCCCGGTTACACCAAGCTAATTTATGCCTTCGCTGCAACTGAGGAAGGAATTACTTCCTTTTTGGTTGATGTCCCCAGAGACGGTTTAATTCTCAAACCCATGGAGAAGATGATGGGATGTGTAGGCCCGCGTCATCATAATGTGATCTATAAAAACTGCCGGGTTCCGGCCTCCCAGGTTCTGGGTGAAAAAGGCCAGGGATTGGATGTGGCCTTCGGCATGCTTCATCTGAGCAGGGTGTCCATTGCATTTTGCTGTGTCGGTCTGGCCCAGAAGATGCTGGATCTGGCCGTTGATTATGCTAAAAAAAGAAGCACCTTTGGCAAGCGCCTTACCCAGCGCCAGGCCGTTCAGAACAACATCGCCCAGATGGGAACCGAGATTCAAGCGGCCCGTTTACTGGCCTATGAGGCCGCCTGGAAGTTTGATCAGGGCCGGGAAATTATCAAAGAAGCGGCCATGGCCAAACTGTTTGCCGAACAGGTTGTCACCCGGGTATCGGAAATGGCCCTCAGAATTCATGGCGGCATCGGTTACACCAAAGCCTATCCATTGGAGCGACATTTCCGGGACGCTCGTTCTTTCCATTTCGAAGAAGGCACCGAAGAAATTCAGAAGCTTCTGATATCACGATATTTGCTCAAGTGACTCTAAGGCGTCTTGTTCTGTGGGTAAATAAAATGAAGGGCCGGAGAGTCTGTCAGCCGAGGTCGCTACATAAATCATCAGTCCCGCCATGGCGGGATGCAAACTCATGCATAAGGGATTCTAGCAAAAGAACAGCAATCAAACATAAAACACCGGGTTTGGGGTAACATCAGCCTTGTTCTCGTATGCCACATTACGGTTGCCGTCTGTTCTTTAGCAAGACTCCCTAA
>CAMYNZ010000403.1 GCA_947259865.1 uncultured Desulfobacterales bacterium
ACGGGATACCCGACGGTATTGAATTTGTCATGGGAACCAATCCCCTGGAAATTCAAATGACCACCGACAGCGACTTTGACGGCAATGAAGATTGGCTGGAAGTGCAGGAACACACCAATGTGACCTCCAACGATCCCAAAGTCAGAGAGCGCTACAGTTATCAGTACGATCTTCAGGATCTCGGTCTCGTCCCGCTGAATCTCGGTGAGTCCGGTACGTCCTATGTGCGGCATTACTCCTTTGTCATATCCAATATTAACATCATGGATACCCTGGGATACAGCGTTGGCGGCCAGCTGTACCAGCACCCCGGCGATAATGTCATTCGCCTGTATATTGCCCAGGTACCGGAAGACAATCCCGACACATTGCCGCTATTTCGGATGGCAGAGGTTACCGTTAACACCGACGACCACAGTCGGCATGTAACCCTGACGCCCGCTGATTTTCAACTTATTCAATAAATGCAGAGGAGGAGGCTATGAAACGATTAGCTCTACTTTTAGTTTTGGTGCTGCTTTTAGGGGCCTGCGCGGGCTCCGGATCAAATTCCGAAGATGCAGCTGCTACTACCGAACTTGCTCTAAACCGCAGCGCTATGGGCAGTATCGCCAGTGTGGGCGAAGTGGACTGGTATCATTATCGTGTTGTGGAGGCGAACAGTATCTTACGTGTCAACTGCAGCGGCAAGGACATGCGACCCGAGGTCGACTTGCTGGTGACCCTCTATGAAGAAGACCCAGACGGCAATAAAATTCGGCTGTATGCCGATCATGCCATGGAGGACAGTCAGTTGCCGGCGGATATTAGCATCTATCTTTACATCGATCGCCCCAAAGATATTTACATTGCAGTGCGAGATTTGACGGATGACGATGCATCTGGGCAGCCGTATTATCTAAGTATTGATTTTGAGACGCCTGCCGAAGGTAATGAGAGTTTCGCCCAGGCAACTCCAATCGAAGTTGATGATCCCAATACGTGTCAAACCGACCATATTGGCGCCATTGGTGATTTGGATTGCTTCCAATTCGATACACCGAGCAGCGGCATATATGCCGTCAAAGTTGACTTTTCACCCTTTGCGGGCGGCACGGATGTTAATCTGGGAGTCGAATTGTACGACGCCGACGGGGTTCGTGTCGAATCCTTAACCGGTGCTCAAAACAACACCCTTCAGATGCTTCCTTACCTCGATGCCGGCCGGCACTATGTGCTGGTCAAAGATCAGGGCCACGATGATTTTGATACGTCGTCGTACTACAGCATCTGCGTGGATTCGGTTGCCGGGGATGAGGCCTTTGAAAATGACAGTGCGGCCACCGCCACGGCCATGGCTTACGAATCCAGCACCCTAACATTTTCCGCCAGTGGCTCCATTGCTTATACCGGCGATGAAGACTGGTATGCCTTACCGCTCAGCGGTCTCAGCACTTCGGGACTAAAGGTGCTCAATGTTCGCTTTGATGATGCCGCCGGGGATCCCATTGTTTTTAATTATCAACTGGCGCTGCAGGATGAAGGGAACAACTCCTTACTTAGCCATAACTTTATCAGCGGCTCTTCGGCCTATCTGACCCAGATTATGTCCGGCTCAGGAGACCACTTACTGGTGGTCAAAGCCGCCGAGGGTCAGAAAAACACGGTGCAAGCACCTTACACCGTATCTGTTGAGGTACTGGATATCGACGATGCGGCGGAGACCCAGGGGGATGGTAACAATACCCTTGCGGCAGCCGACGATTTGTCATCCAATGTCCCCGTGAACGGCAAGGTTGCTTTTCGTGGAGATGAGGACTGGTATCAAATTGAGGTTGATACCAGTACGGCCAAAGTTCTGGAAATTTACCTGGATACATCCGCCGCCGCTCGATACTATTTAAGCCTGATGCGCGATGGTGTCATCAAAAAAACCCATGATGCCGACGGTTCGGATGGCCCGACGGAATTAAAAACCAGCGTGTGGGTACCCCAGAGCACTTCTGCACCCCATACCGCCACCTATTTGATTAAAATCAGCGATTATCAGAATGATGAAGGCGACGACGTACCATACACCCTGCTGGCCAATGTCCAAGGTGTCCCAGGCAGCGTGCCCAACGGCCCGGCTTCCAATCCGGTTTATTTTGATGAGATCTCGGAGCGCAATGATGCCAATGCGACTGAGGTGGAATTAGAGGCCACGTCTTTGGCACAGGAATCCTATAAGGCCAACACCGCTTTACTTGATTATCGGGGCGGCGGCGCAAATATCACCCAAACAGCAAATCCTGACGGTACGACCACCATTTCGTTTCCCTGGATTGCCGGCTATGTGGATTACCAGGGCGATCAGGATTGGTTTCAAATTGCCATGCAGACGTTGGATCCCAACAATCCCCATGACAACTGGTATTACGACGTCGAGGTACGGTTGGTATCCACCGGGACAACGGACATGGAGTATATCTGGAAGTATTACCGCGACCGCAACAACAATAACTTTTTAGTGGATCGTCCAACCGATAACGACGGTTATATCGGCTGCGTCGGCGATCAAGATCCGACGGACAACAGTGTTCTCGACATTGATACCCAAACCCTTGACGATGATCTTTGGGTAGGGAACCAATGGAACGGAACTTTTTACTTTGCTGTCAGCGATTTTAATTATGTTCGCTTGCCGGGCACAAATGAGCAAAACCCTCACCCGGACGACGATTGGGGATACGACCAGGCGTACTACATGAAGATAACGCTGGTCTATCATCCGGATGAGTCCCATCCGTAGTAACCGCTAAAAGCAATCATGCTGCCGGCGTCATTTAAATAGGCGCGGCCGGATTTTACTTTTAGTCGAGTTGAAAAAAATAATCCCGCTCTCATTTTGAGAAGCGGGATTATTCGTGCAGCTGATGCGATTCTTATGGCAGGCGGCCAAAATTAATACAGATACCGGGAACTTGTTCCGAAACTTTTTTAGCTGCAGCGTGTTTAATAATATAGATGTCACTCGCTGGTGGATTTCTAACCCGGGTCACCACCTTGCGGGATAATGACGACGGGCCGTTGGTTTCATTTTTTCACGATTGTCATTTGCGTCTATAAAATTTCGAATAAAGATCAATATGGCACTCAATTTGGAAAGCTAACTTATATTGGAGGAGAGCGTCTTATGCATACAAAAAGTAGCGGAAATTCATCGAGTTTTTGGAAACAGTTTTCTGGCCGCATTTGGATCGCTATTTTGGGAATTTGCCTTGTTGCGGTCGGGTTGACAGCTTGTTTTGAGAGTGGATCGGGTTCCAGTGCGGATTCCGGTGAAGTTGTCATCGGATTAACCGATGCTGAAAGCAACTTTGTGAAGTATGAGGTCGATGTGGTTTCATTGACTTTGACCAAAGCAAATGGTGCTGTCGTTGATGCACTGCCGCTGGCCACCCGGGTGGATTTTGCCCAATACGTTGAAATGACAGAATTTTTGACGGTTGCGACCGTACCCGTGGGTCGCTACATCAAGGCAACATTAACGCTGGATTATCAGAGTGCCGATATTCAGGCTGAAAATGCTGATGGCAACGCCGTTCCGGTGGAAACCATCTTGGATGAAGATGGGCTGCCGATTACCACATTGGAGCTAGCGGTTCATTTGCAGGGCATAAAATCACTGGTAATTGTCCCCGGTATCCCGGCTCACCTGACACTAGACTTTGATCTGCATGCATCCAACCATGTCGCATTCGATAACGGTCAACCGACGTTGACGGTCAAACCCTCATTGATGGCGGATGTGAATCCGGAAAACCCTAAAATTCACCGGTTACGCGGGCCGTTAAAAGAAGTAAATGTGGCAGAGAGCAGTTTTCAGGTTGTCATCCGACCCTTTATCCATGTTATTTCCGGTGGCGATGAACGGTTTGGAACGCTTAAAGTGGTAACCGATAATAATACCTTTTATGACATCAACGGTGAAAAATATCGGGGAATTGACGGCTTGGGCGTGCTGAATCAACAGCAGGTTTTGACAGCTGTGGTCGTCATTGGGGATCTCAATATCGCGTTGCGCCGATTTGAGGCCGAGCAGGTTTATGCAGGATCCAGCGTGCCGGGTGGCGCTCTGGATGTGGTGACCGGCAACGTGATCAGACGCATCGCGAACCAGCTCACCGTCAAAGGTGCGACACTAATTCGGGCCCAAGGCAGTGTGGTATTTAATGATGAAATGGTTATTCAGCTTGGAGACAATACCACCGTAAGCCGTCATCTCTCAAGAGATCCGTTTGGGATTAACGACCTATCCGTGGGTCAGCGAATTTCAGTGTTTGGTCTACTCAATAGCGATGAATCCGAATTGGATGCCACCGAAGGCCATGTGCGCATGCAGCTGACCACCATAAAGGGGACGGTTGTCAGTGCGGATAGCACCGTCATCGTCAACTTAACGGCCTTTAACGGCCGGGATACCCAACTGTTTGACTTCACAGGCACGGGCAGCAGTGGAAACGACGCTGCTGCCGCCAATTATGAAGTTGATCCTGGAAGCTTGGATATTTCAGGACTGGATCCGGGTGCGCCCGTAAAATTTCGTGGGTTTGTCACCCCTTTCGGCCATGCGGCCGAGGTCGCGGACTTTGAAGCCCGAACGATGGTCAATGTATCTGAGGTTAAAGGCGTGATGATTGTCACCTGGCCTTCCCCCTCATCCAATGCGATTACCCCGTTCTCCACAAACGGACTCTTGCTCAATCTGGTGGGTTCCGAGCCTTTCCATCATTTGAATCGCGCCGGCGTTGTGGTTGATTTAACCCAGCTTGGAGATCCGCCGTTCATTGAACCCAAAGATGAGGGAACCGGTCTGTTTCAGATCGTCCAGGACGGCAGCCGGCAATTTTATTTTACCTTTGACAGCTTTGTGGAGGAATTGACCCAACGATTGGAAAACAATGGCGAAGTTTCGCACATTCTGGCCACAGGGACTTTTAATGATACCAATTCTATTTTGACTTCAAAGCTGATAATCGTTGGACTAAAGTAATAAGACTTAAAAGATATTTATGAGACAAAGGGGCAGTCCTTGGGCTGCCCCTTTTTATTCTGTAGCCAAGCCTTGAAAATAATACAAAGTGTGAAGTGAACTAATCCGCCAAAGTGACGGCGGACAAGAGTTATAAGTGATCTAACCCGCCGAAGGAATTGGCG
>CAMYNZ010000404.1 GCA_947259865.1 uncultured Desulfobacterales bacterium
CATAGACCTTTGATTTTTTTATTCAGGTTTACCTCCAGCAACCCCCGGCGGGTATTCGAATAGGCATCCAGTAACGTAACACTTTGATAAAGCAATCCCGGTAAATGGCAGAGCCAGTGTGATACTAAGGCTGTAGGTTATTTTCAAAACGAAAAAACCGCCCGTAAGAATAATGACTATCCAGATCCAGTTGGGCATATTGTAATTCCAACCGACTCGACTGAGCCCCCGGTGAATTGATACACCAATTATTTCTATTGAATTTTGCAGTCTGTCTGGCGTATGATCAGTATCGTAAATTGTCACATAGTTCTTGACAATGAGTTTTGTTAATTCTAACAATTTAAGAACTTGTAAATTGTATGGATTGTGATTAAGCTAGTGACCAACTGAAACCATACAACCATAAGGAGCGGGTAAAATGGCCAGAACCGAACGCAGATCTACCAAACGCGTCCCTGCCAAGTACGAAATCAAACTCATTCATGAGGGAGACTATCTCATTTCCTTCAGCAAAGACATCTCTGTGGATGGCATGTTTATTCAGACAGATAACTTTCCCGACGTTGGTGATACCACCAAGCTGACTTTCTCCATAGGAGAACTCGACAAGGTATCCGTTGAAGCCAAGGTCGTCTGGGTAAACGATGTGACATCCACCAAAGATGCCGGCATGGGTGTACAGTTCGTCAACCCCCCGGATCATTTAAAAGAAAACATTCTGAGAGTTGTCAAACGGGTCGCGGTTCTTGAACGCGAGAGAGTTGCTTAACTTTTATATATCACCTACCCCCTGGGATATGTTTTTCAGCAAAGCGGCCGGTACCCGCTGGACAAAAGATTTCAGAGTCTTTTAAATAACCGCGGTTAAGCACCACCCGTCCAACCCGACCACTCCGATTTCATTCAACAAACACTGTATTGTAGGAATCCCTCCTTCAGATTTTTATACCAAGCTCCGAGAGTTCCTGCATGATCAGGCGGTTCCAGCCCCGATTCGCCTTTGGATTTGC
This sequence comes from uncultured Desulfobacterales bacterium, assembly GCA_947259865.1. The sequence goes on from CAMYNZ010000404.1 coordinate 1,014, forward strand.
AGGGCTGGGATGTGTAATTCGACCGATGGTCACATCATGTCCGGACAAAACATTCCGGGCACGATCCGCGGCGAACTGACCGATACCCACAACATAATAAGGTTTTATCCATTCGATGGTTCGGCGGAGTGCTCGATCACAGGCGGCAAGCAGCGGTTTTCGTTCTGCTGCGCGCAGATTGTTGGGTGTTCTGTTGCGCCCGCTGTCCTCGATAAACAGTAAAGGGCAATAGTTGGCAACAAAGAATCGCGAAAAAAATCGTTCAGGGGTATTAAAAGTGTCACGGGCCCAGCCCCACAACCGTTTCCCGCTGACCTCGCTTCTTTTGCAGGCAAAACCCTCCACCGGACGTTTTGGATGCATTAATCCAGGTGTTCCCACAGTAGTTTCAATTCCCAACCAATCTCTCACGGCCGTGACTTCACCGAAAGGGACGCCGGTTTGAGCCATACCCCAGGGGCCGGGGTTCATACCGATCAGGACGATTTCTTTGGGCCGATCGGCATAGCGTCTTAGATAAAGCGTATACGCTTCTCTTGCATATTCAATAGGATTATAGACGTGTGTGACCGGGGGACCGAAATCCAATGGGTGCAGATCTTCCAATAGATCATCAATATATTTTTCAAGGATTTCTTCGATATAAAATCTACCTTCCAATGCCAGGCCTCCCCGGGTCTTACCGCCTGCCTCGAGATTGCGAAAGATCCAACCCCGCACAGGATTGTTTAGCAGGGCCTTTTCGAAGAAGTTAATCCGCATCGAATATTTCAGTCGAAAGATTTCCCTCAGATACTCTGGTAACGGGTCCGGCCATCATAATCTGGTAATCTTTCGAAATAGTGATGTCAATATTGCCCCCCGGCATGTGAACCACGATGTCTGAATCGCATAGTCCCAACCGGTGCGCAACTGCCGCTGCGGCACTGCTGCTGCTCCCGGAGGCCAACGTGTAACCGGCACCCCGTTCCCAGATTTCTATCTGGATGTTGGCACGGTCTAAAACCTTCATAAACTGGACATTTATCCTGTTTGGAAAAAGCGGGTGATTTTCGATTCCAGGGCCTAATCGGCGGGTTTCGGCTTCCGAGATTTCGTCACAGGCAATTATGCAATGGGGATTTCCTATGGTAGCGGCGCAAAAATTCAACTGGCGGCCATCGATATTCAGTATTTCATTGAGTACCTCCCGCGGCTTCCCATCAACCGGTATCTGATCACTGCGGAAGCTGATCTTACCCATCTCAACGGTGGCGCCGCGACCATCTTGGTGGATCCGGGATTTAACGATACCGCCGGCAGTATCAATTGTGAACCAGTCGCCCCGCACAAGACCTTTATCCCAGAGATACCTGGAAAATATGCGCAATCCATTGCCGCTTTTTTCAGCCTCGCTCCCATCGGGGTTAAAAATTTTCAAAGCAAAGTCAGCCGTGTCCGTTTCAAGGGGGCCGAGTAAAATTCCGTCAGATCCAATACCGAAATTTCGGTGACAAATTCTCTGAATTTGATCCGATGTAAGTTCATCCTGAATATCGTCAGGATTGAGAACGATATAGTCATTGCCGAGGGCATGATATTTATAAAAAATCATTCAAATACTCACTTTTCAGGTTCTTTCTTTTTTTTCTTTCGCGGGCGGGTTTTACCATATGTTCCTTTCCAGATTTTTCCGCGCTTGGTGCGTTGGTCACCTTTCCCCATGGTGTATCCTCCTATTTGTTCAATAATTGTTGTGAAAGTTGATGCACGGAAGTGTGTGTCTCCAGATTATTTTGAACACGGCTGACTAAACTCTTAGTGTAAAAAGCTGAAAATATCAAGTTTAATAAATTGAGGGGTCGGGGACCTTCTAGCAAAAGATCAGGGATCAAAATTATAATTCAATCCGCTGCAGTCCCGCTTTCAGCGGGATTACCAAAATGGTCACCGGCGTGAGCAAATGCCTTTCAAACTGCTAAAATACTTTTTAAAGTTATTTCTGGGACATAACACTATCAACGGTTGGGCCCAAAAAACTCCCCGGCTATCAATTAAGTTCATGTAAAAATTGACGGGTGCTCCTGGCTTTGTTAATATTTCATACAAATAAGACTATGATAAAGGGGAAGTTATGCAAAAGCTTTCGCAGTTTAAGATAAATACGGTATTTATCCTAATTTTTTTGCTGGTTGTGTCATTAACGGGCCTGGTATTATCGTGTGCTCAGTTTAAACCCAATGGGGCTGACCGGTTGACTGCATCGGATAAAATCCGATTTATCAGCGCTTTTAAAACCTTTCAGATCATAGGTGAAGGGACGGATTTCCTGACTGTAAAATGTGATGTTCCCAATGCGTTGGTATTGGATCAGGACATGCAGCCCCTGCGAAAAGTAAGCGGGTATACCTTCGATCCAGGGATAAAAGATAAAAATCATCTCTGGTTTTTCTTCTTGCTTTATGCGCCCGGGGAAAACTTTCATTCTTCCGTGAAGAGTCCCTACATAAAATTTACTGTCACAAAAAAGCAAACAATTGAAATGGAGCATGTGGTGAGAAGCCCAAAAATATGGGGTTCAAGGGGTCAGGCCAAGATTTTTGATCTCCCGTCCCCGCCCGATCATATCCCCGGATATTTACTTTTAAACGATTATAGGTTTCTGGCCGAAGGTGATCTCAGAAAACCCCAGGGCTACTATGTCAGGGGAACGGTAATCGGCGGCCAAGGACGCTGGACGAGTTTTACGGTTGCCTCTGATATCGAGGGCCGGCAGAATTCGGCCATAAAAAATATTTTGCCGGTGGACATCGGCTGGTTGGAATTGAAGAACGGCAGCAGTCATTCGATGAAAGATGCGGTTTCTCCAGCAGGGCCCTATGTTAAAGGCTGGTGGGACGGCAAGGGATATTTTCACCCCCGGCCTAAAAAGATATTCGATTTGAAATAACCCAATAGAGCAAACAAGCCAAAAGAAAATATTATTATTCCGGAAATTTTATTTACCCAGGTCAGGTTTCCCTTGATCAATTTTTCGCGAAACACGCCGGTGGAACTACTTAAGATAAGCCACCAAATCCCTGAACCGCTGAACACGCCCAGGACCAGATAGCTGGCGGATGCATAGTGTGCCTCGGCACGCACGATCCCAAGACCGGCGAAAATAGCTGCAAATGAGAGTATCGTCATGGGATTGGTAAGTGTCAGCAAAAAAGCCGTTCCATAGCTTGCCAAGTGGCTTTGATTGTGTCCAGTGAGATTTGCCTTACTCGGGGTTGACAGAAAAGCTCTGACTCCCAGATAACAGAGAAAAATACCGCCCAGAAGGCGGAACCAATAATGCTGCTGCAACAGAAAATTGGAAATAACTGTCAGGCCAAAGGCGGCAATAAATCCGTAAACTGCATCGGCTGTGGCGGCGCCAAGTCCCGTTACCAGACCATGAATATTTCCACCGGTCAATGTCCGCTGGATACATAGAACCCCGATGGGTCCAACGGGTGCTGCAATAGAAATACCGATAATGAATCCTTTGACAAACATTTCGAGTTCCATAAGTTGACAGATGCAGCCTTGTAAATTCAGAAAAATTTGGCTGATTTATTGTGAACGTGGTCTCCGATTTTATGCATGCGCTCAAGTTCGTCCGCGCTCAGGGGACCCAGTTCAAGGCTTTTTAGGGCTTCTCGCATTTGACTCAAGTTTTTTGGGCCGCACATACAGACATCTACCGCTGAATGGGTAAGTACAAACCGGTAACAATCGCTGCCTGAAGGCGGTGTCTGGCCGGGAGGCATTTTTTGAGGATTCATTAACTGACCCCAGCGGGTAGCCGTATAGGTTATTATACCGGGCCGTGGTTCTGTCTTAATTTGGGAAAAAGTCTCCTTCTCCGCTCCCCGGTGGGCTGCATTATAACGGACATGAAACAGATCGAACAGGCCCTCTTTGGCCAGCTGGGGAAAAAGTCGCCGGTTGTGACCGGATAGACCCAGAAATCGAAACATACCCTGCGCCTTCATCTTCAAGGCTTTATCCAAAAGCCGCCGGGTTGGATGATGGTTGTGCCAACCCAGAAGAAGAACGTCGGCGTAGTCCAGACCCAGTGTTTTCAGGGCTTTTTTATAAAAAAAATCCATCAATAAAGCGGAGCGCGAATAGCTCTGGATAACTATGACCAGTTGATCACGTTTTCCCCGACCGCAAATATTTTCGATGGCGTTGCGCATCCCGATCTTACGCTGTGATCCCCAATAAAAGTAATTACAACCCTTCTCAAAGGCCTCTTCATATGCGTTTGCTGAAGCACCATAACTGGCGGCAACACCCAGTCTGCCGACTTTAAGCCCGGTATGTCCCAAAATTCGCGGCTGTTTTAAATCCATATTATCCCTCGTGTGAATTCGGTTATACGCCAGCCCATGACGTCAATGCCATCCTCGACGATAGGCGCTTGAATGACGCCCACTGTGCCGGATTCACGCAAACGATCAATTGACCTTGTAAGGCTCATCCTGTTCCAGTCGTTTGGCCATACTCAGGACATGATCATCTGAAAATCCGATGCTTTTATAAAATTTGATTGTTTCCTGGTTGGATGCTCTGATTTGCAAATTAATTTTTGGGCAACCCATTTCTCTCAGCCTATATTCGGCCGCTTTCATCATATCAGCAGCGAATCCCCTGCGCCGGCATTGGGGTGATACCGCCAGGTAATTGATCCAGCCGCGATGACCTTCGTATCCCGCCATACAACTGGCGACGATTTTGTTCTCTAAAATGCCGACCAGAAATAGTTCGGGATTAACCTTCAATTTTCTCTCGATATCTCTTTTGGGATTATTTTGGGGAACAACCAAACCGCATTGGATCCACAAATCCAGGATTTGCGTCTGATCTTCAGGCTTGTAAGATCGTATTAGAATCTTGCCCATTTTATCCTGGCCGCCATGAGATTAATTTTGTTTGTTTTAGCGTATGCCGCGATCTTTGGTTTGCGGATCGTATCGGCATCTTGGGCGATGCCCTTTGAATTCGAAACTAAATCATATCTTTGTGGAGCGCCCCTGCGAAGCTAATTCAGGGATCGGGGAGTTTTTTTGATCCGCCATAGGTCTTTGGTGGACTGCATGGGCCGCGATAGCGAGTGCAATCCCCGCAGTTAGCTGCGGGGTTAGCGAGCGAATCAGAATAGATAGCATTCCCATCGGTGAAGATGCCCTGCAGCGTGCTGCAGGGTACGCTTCAATCATCA
>CAMYNZ010000405.1 GCA_947259865.1 uncultured Desulfobacterales bacterium
CGACGGTGGCTATTACCTGGTCGGTATGAAGAAACCCCACCCGGAATTATTCCATGATATTCCCTGGAGTACCGAAGACGTCTTATCGGTGAGTCTTGAAAAGGCAAGGAAAATCGGAATTAAAACCGGACTGCTCGCCCGGTGGAATGATGTGGATACATTTGAAGATCTTAGAAAGTTTTACGAAAAATATAAATATCGATCTTCGGAGAAGCAGTGGGCCGGTAAGAAGACCATAGCCTTCCTCTCGCGTTTGGAAAGAATAAACAAGTGCGTTTTATCGAAATAATATATTTACAAAATAACTTAGCAATTATGGGGCCTAACCGTCGGGAGGCACTTCTGTGAGCAGGGGGCGGTAGGTTTTTCCCTCAACTCTTTGTAAATAGCCAAACAGTTCCCGCTCCAGAGCTGCGGCCAGTTCCGGTTGATCCTGGATGAGATTGTCTCTTTCCATAGGATCCCGGACAACGTTGAAGAGTTGAAGTAGATCAAGCTCGGCAAAATAAATCAGTTTCCACTCCCAATCCCGATAAAGAAAAAAGCGGCGTTTAAAGGATGCTCTTCCGACGACGTCCCGTTTGAGGTAGCTGCGGCGTTCATTTTTCATTATCAGCGGAACCAGGGAAATCCCCATGTGGCTATCATTGTAGGGCGGATCGATAGAATATCCCGCAAGCTCGGCGAGGGTCGGGGCCATATCCGCTGCAATCACCGGAACGTTATCATAATATCCACGGATTGCGTGTGTCAGCAGAATGAGCGGAATTCTAATTTCTTCCTCATAAAGTGTGTGCCCGTGAAGGGTTGCGCCGTGTTCCCGGAATTGTTCTCCGTGATCGGAGGTAAACAATATAACGGTTTGACCGTAAATTCCTTCTTGTTTGAGCCAGTCTACAAATTTTGCGAAAGCCCTGTCAATGTAGGAGAGATTGTTATCATAGAGATCCCGCGGACGGTCACCAAAATCCAATCCTTCTGCCTTTTTCCACAGATCGTTGTGGACATCCATGAGATGGAGAAAGCCCAGAAATCTTTCCCCTTTGGGAAGCTTTGCCATAGCTTCCCGGGCGGAAGCAAATACTTCATCCGCAGTGGCTGAGCGGCGATCACTTACGGGCCTTGGAATCGCGAGTTCCAGGACCGGAAAATCCGGCGGGAAAACAGCCCGGGGGCCAAAGTCTTTCATTACCATGAAATTCTTAATACCTTCCTTTTGCGCAATTTTAAGATATAGATTTTCTTGATACAGTTGCGGTCCGTACAGCGCAAAACGGCTGCGACCGGCAACCAGAAACGGAAAAGCAGCAAAAGATCCGCCGCCCTGGCTGTAGGCGCGACGAAATGAAAGGGCCTCTTTTTGGGACCACTGATCCAGAAACGGAGTGAGATTACGACGATAGCCCGCCGAGTGAAAAGCGTCGCCACGCAGCGCATCCACCACGATGATCAATAGGTTAAAATCCTCGGGAAGCAACGAAGGCCGTGTTTTTGTGAGCGTCCATGGAAGGGGCCATGGATGCGGTGCGGCGTTTTTGGGAGGATTCTGTCCAAGGCGAATCCATTTGCTTAATCCCAAAAAGTTGACAAATTCTCGTGCATAAGCTGCATCAACCCGGGTGAGTTCATTGAATTGCAAGATGACCGCCTTGGCCTCGTTGTATTTTTGCAGGGTGATAAACGGAATGAATCCCAGCACCAACATAAGCATCAGGGCAATGATGCGCTGCAAACCGCCTTTAGGGAAAGCAACGGAGGGGGCCACCCATTCTTCAAAAGCCAGAACGAGGCTTCCCGCTACGATAACGGCTGTGGTTTTTAATATCGCTCCTTTCAGGTAGGAAAAGGCCGTAAACCAGGGATTAAAAATGTTACCATACAGGACCAGGTATCCGACCCAGAGGCTGCCAGCCAAAATAGATCCCAGAAGCAGCGGCCAGCCCCAGCGGTGCAGGCGCCGGGCGGTTAGCAGCCACATGACCGGAAAAAAGAGGCAAGCGCCCATGGAAAGTGCGACGATTGCTAAGGTGCTCTTATTTTGAATTCGGGGCAAACGGGTTCTAATTCTGTAAAATGTTAAACAAAAAAGGATACCGCCACAACCCGTCAACAAGATAAAAAGCGGCAACATGACTGAGTTGAGATTCAGTTTGCTTAGTTCCCATTGAATTGCATGGGCCAATGTGCCCAGCCAGATAGCCGCATGGAACCCGGCCAGGAACGCGAACGGTAGAAAAAATGATATTTTTGCCGGCGTTGGCGTTCGGCTGACTATTTTCTGCAACATTTGCGATGCCGCCAGGATGGCTATTGTTCCCATGCCTATCCACATGCTGATTATGCCGGAGACAACCGGCGGAAGCCATTTTATCAGGATAACTTCCATCTCGGTATCCACGTGATTATAATCCGACTGCAGGTTTAACGAGGGATCCAAAAGGGCGAAACCGGCACCGGTCAAAAATATGAATACGATAAACAACAGCCTGCCCTGTTGTTGTTGATCCAAGCCTGTATGATCCCACATCATATCCGGTAGTGTATCGCGCCCTAAAGTTAAAGCGCCTTGAAGCAGGATGGCTACTAGCAAAAATGAATGGGTCACAGACAAAAAGGCTGTCATCCGGAAATAAAAAACAACTGTCAAAATCAATACCCCCAGGCACTCCATCCAGATAAGTTTTTTAATCCCGCTCCGGTAGGTCCTGTTTTCCGATCGAATCCCAAGCTGCTGGACCCAGAATACGAGCATTAAAAAAGTTAAACCGGCCCCCATCAAAATAGCTATGTGATCACGGATCCAGGCGAAACCCGGGCTTTCACCTGACGATATTTGATTGGCCAGTTCGCTTTGACTGGCGGTTAATATCGATACGAGCACAAAAACCAGGATAGCACTTGAAAAAGTGAGCCAGGGTGTGAATCGTTTGAGATGTGGTGTAACCCTGTCGAACATGGCTGTGATTGCTCCCAAGAGAATTTTCACGGGTATATCAATATGGTTATACCTCGATCAACGGTTAACAACAAACAACGGGCATCTTTTAGGGAACCTGGGTAAAAATCAGATCACCGCTGAGATGAAAAGCGATGCTGTGGCATTGATGGCACTCGTTTGGTTTATCCCTAATTGTGGAAGGCTTTCCTTCGGGCGTGTATCGGGCGTAGTTCCAGTTTACGGGATAATAGGGTTTTGCACGGGAATCATCGATATTTCCCTTTTTGGTCATGGCGAAAATTTCGATGGGTTTTGAGTTATTTATCAGCCGGGTATCTCCCCGGTAGCTTTCCAAAATTATGATCGTGCCGACAGGCCAGATACGTATTGGCCCGGATTTTTTTGAT
>CAMYNZ010000406.1 GCA_947259865.1 uncultured Desulfobacterales bacterium
ACTTTTGAAACGAATAGTTAATAATTAAGATGTGACCCTGTATCCTTATCCAGCAATTGAGGGGTTCTCAAATTTTTACTTTATGCTTTGGTGCTAACATTTAGGTGATATGGACGCTCGGTCCCCGCGCTGCACTCCTATGACGCAAGAATATGAAATGAATGAATCTAAAACATTCTTTGATGAATCCTTCATGAATCGTAAAATTTATTATGATGTTCATGAAAATGGATTAATTTACCGACCGGATAGTGACCAAAAAATTAGCTTAAGTTGGAGGGATATTCAATATATAGAGGATCGTTCAGGGCACCGAGTCGATATATTTTTTAATAAACAAAAACAAGTTCCTGTCAGATATGCAACCAATGAATTCCCCATTCTTTTGAAAACTATCTGTTTAAAACTTTCTGAATTTCGTAAAGACAGTTTTTATTCTCATAAATTCAGATTAACCTTGAAATATTTGCTGCATTTGAGCTTTGTAATTTCTGTGCTCGTGCTGTCTCTGATTGGCAGTCTTTTCGCGGATAAAGCTTTATTTATTATGGTGTTAACTTTATTTGTTCCGATAGGAATATTTATCCAACGCCAACCAATATCATTAACACTAGACAACCACAGTTTAACCGTTCGCGCTTTAATTATAAAAAGAGCTATCAATTATAATGAGATACAGAATATTGATTTTGAGGTAAAAAGTAATGACTATGGAAGCACACTCTGCATATTGATCAATCTTAAAGAAAGAAAGAAAATGACAATCAAAAAAATCGAAAACATTATTCTATTTTTTATAATGTTGCAGATAAAGTTAAACGAAAACATGAAAAATAATAATTGCTAAAAAGCCTAGAAGTGGTTCCACATAAATCCGCACCTCTAACGCCTGTTCTTATAGCTGATAGTCTGAGATCCGCTGTACGCGAGTTTTATACGTCGAAGGCTTCGGTTGTCGGTATTGCAGTGGATTTTCCGGACAAGGAGTCGGTGCAAATCGAGTTGGAAGATTTGAGCGGCCGATGCAGGCTGGTGAGGCGTGCTTATAAGTTTGAACAGAGGGGGACGGTCATTTTCTTGGCTCCCGAGATTTCGAGTTGCGAGCCAAGCTTGCTCTCGAAAAATGAAGAAAGTTAACGTAACTATCTGATTCGAAGCAGTTGCGTTCCATGCACTTGCTGCAGCTGCTAATGTTTTTGGGCGTTACATAAAAAGACAGGAAGGGATATATAGAAATGATTGTTAGACTTTGGCATGGTCGGACAAGTCTATCTAACGCCGATGAGTATGCCGATTTTATGAAAGAGAGAGCAGCACCCGATTATGCCTCCATAGATGGTCTCAAAAAACTCTATTTCCTACGGCGAATCGACGGCGAGGCTGCGCATTTCTTGCTGGTTACTTTATGGGATTCAATGAAATCAGTAAAAAGGTTTGCCGGGGAGCACCCCGAGAAAGCTAAGTATTACCCAGAAGATGATTCTTTCTTGCTCGAAAAAGAAGAAACCTCAGCGCTGTATGAATTATTCTTTGAAAGGTAAACATTTAACCATCAGATGAACCAGGCGGGAACAAGTTGCGGATTATATCGTGAAAACTGTGCATGATTGACACTCATCAGGGCCGCAGCGCACATCCACGTTACGCTTTTGGATTTTCTCAGGAGGTATAAAAGTGAAGAGACAGTTGATTTTCAAATCACTTTTTATAGTTCTTCTTATAATCAATATTTCGCTGGCCAAAGATGATCATCCTATCTGGGTTTCCATATTGCGAGCTGATGGGGTTTTGGTCCCCTTTTCGCTGTATGAAAACCATAAGTGGACAACCCCATGGCCGGAGGCACAGGAGAAAAGTGAGTATAAACTAAAATCGTTAGACGATATTCCAAATGCGTGGCTTGGCAAAAGTCATGCAGTCCCAAAAACATGGTTTGTCTCACCATTGAGCGGTAAACAATCTGAGATAGCAGTATCTAAGCCAGTGCTATATTCCACTCATTGTGAAGAAAATTGGGGATTAGCAAGTAACTATCCTCCACAGCATACTGAATATTCACCTTATCCAAAAATTGGTATGGCTCTGGACGTAAGAAACATAGCGACACCAATGATTAAAGTATCTCAGACCCCTTCCGAGAAAAAGGACCTGCTAGCATTCATAACTTCAGAATTTATTAAACTTGAAAGAGAGGCTATTGCCAGACTTGTCATTGAGGAAGGAGTCTCAAGTAACAGATTGAAGTATAAAGGACATCCTACTTCGGACCAAGAACGAAATGAAGTAAATGTTACTTTTAAGACACTGTATCGCAGCACCTCTATTGTTTCCAATCAATTGATTTATTACTTTGAAGCACAAAGAGAATATAGCAAGCCAAAAACGTTCAATGACAGTGCTTGTCCTGGTATTTCTTTCTTCAAAGGTTTTCTTAAGAAAGAAAAGGGTAAACTCACTTTTTTGGACAAGGATTTAGTGATTACTGATTGTGATTGGAAATTTGCAACTAGCATTTTACCTTTTGGTATCATCAAAATGGACAATAAGAATTTTATAGTTGTTCAAGAAACCTATTATGAGAGCGAAAGTTATCAGCTTCTAGTATTGGGAAGCTCAGATCTTCGAAAAATCATATCTTTGAATGGTGGTGGCTGTTAGGTTCGCTCAATTAGGGTTGAAACATAATCATTTGCTGAAGCAGACAGGAAAAAAAATACGGTTTTACGTAAAAGTCCGTGCAAATTTCAAAGTCCACTGACCGGCAGGTTTGCTCAAGGCGTTAGGCGGTACAGAAGACTGTTTAGGGCATCTGTTGAACTCTCAAACTGTTATCTTAGGAGCTAAAACTGAATATTTTTAGAGGTATAGCGATTTTTCTAACCCAATTGCCGTTGATTCTTTTTGTCGGCGCCAAATTTGATTTGATTTTCGGGTTTAATCGTATGGATTCAGGATTCACCCTTCTCCTTTTTCTGTTTGTATTGGTTCCTCCTCTTAATGTGTCCTGGATTATCACCGAAATCATCCTATCTGTTAAGCTGTTTCGACAGCGGGGTAGCGCAGTCGTCTTTCTAGTGCCGCTTATTGCCGCTTTCTTTTTTATAGAGTCCATTGCCATAGACCTCTATATATTATCACATGCGAGAATGTAACTTGATTCATATTGAAGTCACTGAACAGGAGTGCACCACGAAAAGGTGAACCGGACTGTTGAGACAGGGGTGCTTTCCGGAAAAGCTTTACCCAATTTGTACCTTCACAGCTCAGCCGGTTACCCCAATCCGTTAGGCAATAGGTTTTTCAATGCATGCATCACGGTACCCTGCGGGTACAACATGCAAAACCATAAAGTAGTTTCAAGAGACGAGTGGCTCGTTGCCCGCAAAGAACACCTGGCAAAAGAGAAGGAATTTAACCGGTTACGCGACCTATTGAGTCAAGAACGGCGTGCGCTCCCATGGGTAAAGGTTGAAAAAAAGTATCTGTTCGAAGGTCCAACTGGTAAAGAGACTCTGGCGGACTTGTTCGAAGGCCGAGGTCAGCTGATCATTTATCACTTCATGTACGGGCCGGACTGGCCGGAAGGTTGTCCCAGTTGTTCCTTTTGGGCGGACAATTTCAATGGGATTGTGATTCATCTCAACCATCGAAATATCAACCTGGTTGCCGTCTCCAGGGCACGCTTGGATACATTGGAAGCCTACAAAAAGCGCATGGGTTGGAGTTTTAAGTGGGTGTCATCATTTGGAAGCGACTTCAATTATGATTATCATGTTTCATTCACAGATGAGGAGGTCAAAAAAGAGGAGATGTTTTACAACTTCCGTATCTGCAAGTTTCCAAGCGAAGAAGCACCCGGGATCAGTGTGTTCTACAAAAATGAACAAGAAGTTATATTCCACACCTATTCGTGTTATGCACGTGGTTTAGATATGCTAAACGGCGCGTACCACTACATGGATTTAGCGCCTAAAGGGCGTGATGAAGATTCCTTGCCTTACAGCATGGCATGGCTTCGTCGTCACGATCAATACAATGTGTAATTGCAGGCATCGACCATTCCGACGGGCCGAGGTGCCGGGATCCACTGACAAATGGTTCCACTTGAAGGCCAGCAAGCAGTGCCCGTTCTTCACACCACTTCCTGCCGCCGGAGATTAGCAACGTTGTACACCTGATGATTGGTCCTGACGAAAGGGTATTCAAATTTGGATGGATTACTTTTTAAAAATGCGATCTTCTATGTGATGAGCGGAACCGGCAATACGTACCGTATGGCATGCCAGATGAAGGAAATAGCCACTCCATATACGGCAGACATAAAGATCGTGATGATAGATAAAGCAGATGCGGAAAACGAACCGACCCATTCCAGGGACACCCTGGTGGGGGTTTTGTTTCCAACACACGGGTTTATGCCGCCCTGGTCTATGATCAAGTTTTTGTCAAGGCTGCGCAGGCAAAACGGGATTCCGGCCCTGTGTGCGGCCACCCGCGGAGGGATTAAAGTGGGGCCTTTGCGTATCCCCGGTGTGGCGGGCCTGGCAACTTTTTTGTCCGCTTTTCTAATGATGATAAAAGGCTATCGGCCCCGGGCGCTCTTCAGTCTGGACATGCCCTCCAATTTCATTAATTTTCACTGGGGGCTGCATTCCAAAAATGTAGAGGCCATCTCTAAGAAGGCGGAGCAGAAGTTAGCGCAACTGGTGCCCCGCATCATGAAAGGACGTTGCGTCTATTTTACGCGCAACAACCTGTGGGAGGCCTTGTGGAGCATCGGCATCTTCTGGCTGTATCCGATTTTCCCCATAGTCTACCTCCTGATCGGGAAACTCTTTATGGCAAAGGTCATGTTTTCCAATAACCGCTGTGCGGGGTGCGGAAGGTGCGCCCGGTTCTGCCCCAACCAGGCCATCGAGATGAGATCGGTCGGCAAAAAGAAACGTCCCTACTGGACTTATCATTGCGAAGTTTGTTTGCGATGCATGGGCTATTGCAACAAAAGGGCCGTGGAGGCGGGCCACTCCTGGGCGGTTCTATTATACTTTCTTGGTTCAGTTCCTTTGATGTCATATTTACTGTTTCGGCTGAACGAGATGCATCATAAAATACCAACGCTTTATTACGTCTTTCCTTATATAACAATATATTTTATCGATTTTATCACGGCGCTTTTGCTTTCTTATTTGGTGTTCTGGTATCTGATTAGAATTCCGTTGGTTAACACGGCTTTCACATACACAACCTTAACGCATTATTATCGCCGTTATCATCAACCAGAGACCCGGCTTAAACACATGGCCCCCCAAAAAGCAGCGGTAATTAAATCTGGCAATAGCATTGCGCCGAAGGCCAAACTAGATTAAGTAGAAAAATAGCATAGCCAAACGATTAACCGGTACGGCCGATCCTTTGCGGGTTTTACCTTTCGCCATCCGCATCAGTCCCGGTCGCCTGGAAGGTTTTGTTTCGCATCCGCCGACCGTTAACTCAACCGTCAGGAATGAAAAATCGGAGGTATAACCGCTGCCGACATAACGAAGTATTATGTTCAGTCGGTGGAAAGCAATGTAAATGACGCGCTTATCGGCCCAACTCATTCTGATTAAGTAAAGACAAAAATAAAAGCGATCATGATTAAGAATAAACCACAATTTGAATCACTCGATCACATGGCCAACGAAACGGCTGGGGCTTTGGTCCAGGCCGCCGGGGGAGCTGCTTTTGGGCTGTTTCAAGACCCGATCTCAGGGTTGCGGCAGAGTTCCGCGACTATCTCTCTGATTTGAACCAAAAAATACCCGGAGCACACCTGGACTATTTGAAGGCCTCGGGGGTCGAGACCAAATATCTTCGAGACTGGAAAAAGCTCATCGCCATGCGCTACAAGGAATATGCAAGGGACAGGCATGACGTGCGCGCGGCCGCGATGCAGATCGAGTCCTCGGAGAAAGGGTTGGATCTGGATGACCTTTCGAAAATCCAGATGCTCGTACCGGTTCAAGCAGTTGCCATTGGCTGTCACCACCATATTTGTCGCGGCGACACCAAGGATCGCGATGACCTGTTTAAACTGACGCTGAGATCGCTGTCCAGGTTCTATGTCGAACTCAGAGTTCGTCTTGAAGGCGGCAGGATCACTCCCTTTAGGCGAATGCGAGTGGCATTTAAGCGAATACTTCACCGCCTGCGTAACAAAAGAAAAAGTCAACAATAGCAAACCAAGAACCGAACAGGGAACTTAAGGCGACGCGGTAATCCGCCCGCCATAGTCCCGTCGTTATGTGCTAACCATTAAATGCTATTCAATCATCCTGACAATGGAAGAATTAAAATTCTCACTTAGTTTTAAGTTAATGGATCTCGCTTTTAAAATCCGTGATTTCTTTTCACCGAGAATAAATGTATTGGAAGAAGCAGGGATAGGGCCTGGAGACACTGTGCTCGATTTCGGCTGCGGTCCGGGCAGCTATATCGTAGCGCTTTCATCTCTGATTGGCAGCTCGGGTAAAATTTTCGCACTGGATGTAAACCCGTTGGCGATTAAATCCGTCCAAGATATTGTTTCAAAAAACAGATTGAAAAATGTGAAAACCATTCAGTCTAATTGCGATACTGGATTGCCGGATCAAAGTGTCGATGTGATACTTTTATACGACACCTATCATGATCTAAAAAGTCCCGATCACGTCTTGCAGGAATTAAGCAGAATATTAAAAAAAGAAGGAATTCTCTCATTTAGCGACCATCATATGAAGGATGGAGATATAAGAGAAAAATTATTAAATGATAATTTGTTCAGGTTAGTAAAAAAGAATAATAAAACGTATACATTTTCAAAAAATATTTAGCTTTCTGAGGATAAGGCAATATCAATTGGTAAGGTTATTTAAACAAGGATTGAAATGTCACATCCAAAAGATTCAAGTATAGATGTCTCACCTGGGGTATCTGGTGTTTTATTGTAATCATTGTTATTGTGTTTATAAGATTGCACTATTTTTAGGGAGACCACTATGACACAAAACTCATTATTAGACCCGGTTGTTCTCGATCCGGATAAATTCAAAATTCGTTTTGAAAATGAGCATGTACGAGTGCTCGAGGCGCGGGTGGCCCCAGGTCAGGGTCATGGGATGCACTCCCATCCAAAGCACCTGATCTACACACTTTCCGCTTACAAGGTTCGGGATACATTTACGGACGGAAGTACCAAAGACCTGGAGCGTGGCGCTGGAGAAATTTTATGGGGCGATGAGATCACACATGCTACCGACAATATTGGTGAGACAGCAGTACACGCACTGATCATTGAGCTGAAAAACATTTGATGTTCCTGGTCAATACACGTTTTAATATAAAACCCTATTTGAGCGAAAGTCGAGGTCGAAGATCCGCCTCTGGAGGGGTGCCCCAGGTTCAAGACGCCCGAGGGTGAAGCCGTAGTAAACTACTGCGAGCCCTTGGCAACCAGCCAGAGGCTGACAAGCGCGGAAGATGGGGTGTTCCGCCAAAGATCTCTGGCGGATAAACATCGGCT
>CAMYNZ010000407.1 GCA_947259865.1 uncultured Desulfobacterales bacterium
GATTTATCTGCCAACATCCGCTGGCAGGCAAAGCTCATTTTAGGCACTTACATTATTAAACAAATTGTGGTATATTTAAGTTGCAAATCATCTGTCCTCACACGGTTTCCAAATAACTAATAACAATCAGGGGTAGAAATATCGATGCCGGAAATATATTCAATCGGCGGTGGCAAAGGAGGAGTTGGCAAAAGTTTTATTGCAGCCAGCCTGGGGGCATTGCTGGCCAAACAGGGCAAAAAGGTCGTGCTGGTAGATTTAGACCTGGGTGCATCAAATCTTCATACTTTTTTTGGGATTAAAAACCCGAAAAGCGGGATCGACAGCTTTTTAGATAAAACGGTAAAAAATCTTGAAGATACAGCAGTTCCATCGTCCGTCACGAATCTTTCCCTTATCACTTCTTTGCATTGCCCAGTGGAAATCGCAAACCTTTATCACGCCCAGAAACAAAAAATAATAAACGCCCTGAGAAAGCTTCCTTACGAATATATATTGTTGGATCTGGGTGCCGGCACGCATCTTAACACACTTGATTTTTTCTTAACTTCGAAAAATGGAATTATTATCTTAACCCCTGAGCCCACGTCTATCGAAAATTCTTTCCGGTTTATGAAGGCGGTCTATTTAAGGCGATTAAAACATATTATTAAACAGCATGCTTTTAACTCAGCGGTCAGACATACGGTTGTCGACCCGAATAATGCGGCCGCAAAATCCCAGGAAATTATCAGGATCATTTTAAAATATGACCCTGAAAATGAAGCGCTTTTGAAAAAGAAATTAAACCAGTTAAATTTTAAACTGATCATAAATCAATTTCGCAAAAATTTAGATCCCAAACTTGGTGAAAAAATTCAAACCGCCTGCAGCCGGCATTTTTATTCTAGTTTTCAATTTCTTGGAAATGTCAGTTACAATGCGGGGGTTTTTGATTCAGTTCTTACCCAAAAGCTTTTCGTGCTTAAATATCCCTATACAACATCTTCAGTCGATCTGAAAAAAATTGCAGACAAGATAATCACCAATGCCAGAGAGTCAGCAGCACTGAGATCACAAATATCATGAAAAGCCTAAACGGTTTGAATTATTACGAAGTTCTTCAAATCCCTGTAAACGCGTCCTATATTGAGATCAAGCGCGCTTACAGAGATTCACTGTCAATTTATTCCGAAGAATCCCTGGCCACCTATTCCATGTTTTCAAACAACGAAAGAGATAACATTCTAAAAAATATCGAAAAGGCATTTTTAACGTTGATAGATGAAAACAAAAGGACCGCCTACGACAAGATGCTTGTTGACACCGGTCAGGTTGAGGCAACCAGTATTAGTGCAGATAAAAAAACACCAACCCACCTTTTTCATTCAAATACTTTCACCGATGAAACCGATTTGACTGAAAGGGTCAGACAAATATCCAAGCAAGAGGATTTTAAAAGGCTTTCCAATGAAATTCTCTCTAAAGATTTGATATCAGGAAGTGATTTGAAAAAACTGAGGAAAACCGTCGGGATCGAGTTGTCCGAGATTGATATTGTCACAAAAATCAGTGTTATTGTTTTACGATCGATAGAAGAAAATCAGCTTGAGAATCTCCCTGCTGACATATACTTAAAAAATTTCTTAAAATCCTATGCCGAAATTTTTCAAATAGATTCAAAAAGAATCGTCGACGGTTATTTGAAAAATATCTCTCATATTCAAAAAATGGACCCGTAACAGATTTATTGCTATTTTCATCTTTTTAGTACCAATTAATTCATAGCCTCCCGCCCTTCAACAAACCACTCCGTAAAAACCATTATCGTTTCATATAGTTTAGGGTCTTCTGATATCATTGGCCCGTCTATGTTCACCATATTAATTCCGTTTTCAACAATCCATTGAACGATTTTTAATGCAGCCTCCGTGTTGCTAAATTCTTTTAGGTCGATGTGAATAAAGGGTCGGTGGTGTTTGAGAGCCAATGACTGAATATAATGACAATTTCCGATTAAATTTCCCCGTGTAATCAAAACCGTTCCATCAGAATCAATGACCTTATGTTCTATCTCGAGCTGATGTAATGTCATGAACGGATGCCTCCTGTTAAACGGTGCATTCGAATTTGTGACCGCTGTTTTCGACGTGCCTTCGAAGCCACGGCTTTTTCCCGGGTCCAAAACAAAAGCCGAGGCTCCCGGGGGTTACTCGGCTACTTCCCTATCCCTTGGCAACCCGGCCACCTTTCGTAAGGTCCGTCGGCTTTCCGGCCCCCGATCACTCGGGGTGTGGCTTTGTCATGGATCTCTATGATCGAAATCAGTTTATGTGGTTTGGCTTAGAGTAGCAAAATTCTGTTATAATGTCAATTCAACCCAGCGTCTGCAGGCAAACTGGACACACTCATAACAGGATTCAGGGAAAGCTCACCTGCGAATTCCTGAATTTGAGCCGGATTCGAAGTTATGACTTCAACAACCATGCGGTTTGGATGGCAAGCAAGCGCGTGGAGTATAAAAAACGCAGAGGCGTTTATTGCACCGCAGTGTAATGTTCAGGCGTGATCTGCGACCAATTGAAAAAGGTCAGGATTTTTTTAATTTGAGCGCAAGGAGACCGACTACCGCAAGGGGTCGGGGGGTTCCAGAGCCTTTCCATAACTCCTTGCGCTCATCCTATAAGCTATTTCAAAAATGCATCTAGCGTCCAATGGCTGCGTTTTCCCGCGGCTTGAAATGCTAATTAATCGCGGCAAGATGCCGCTCCCACTGTTCATATTGGATCGAGTACAATAAACACCATGGTGTTCAAAAATTGATGGGAGTGGCTTCCAGCCACGAGGTGTACGCTCTGTCTTTATCCTCCCGCCACGGCGGACTCAATGGTGCTTGCAATCCGCCAAAGTACTCTGGCGGATCAAGCTTTAGGCTGAATTTTGTTACCTATTTGCGGGACACGACACTAAGTGTGGCTTCAGAACACCCTTTCCCCGTTATAGAGATTTGAAACCGCTTCCATCATCAATAGGCTAATAATTGATTGACCCGCGTCTCAATATTGGCGTAATTTTTGGGGAATTGTCGTTTTAACGAATTTAAATAATAAGATTTTTTTTTCTCAAATTCTTTACTTTTTTGATTGAAGGACTGCGCCAGTTGGGAGGTTTTGCGGTATAATGCATAAAGCTGCCTAAATTGGACCTTCGCATTTTCACCTAATGAATCAAGAAGTCTTTGGGCAAATACTAACATCGGTGAGGTATTGTTCTTTGTCAGTGTTTCATACCATACAGCATAGAGCCCTAATTGCTCGTCATTTAATGCGAGCTGTTTAAAATATACCTGCGACTGCCTTTGGGTTTCTTTTTCAAGCTGCTGTAGTACATCTTCAAAAACATCGATGTTTTCATCTTTCCGGGCTGTCAGTGTATGGGTGCATCCGGTCAATAAGATACAAGCAGTGAAAACAAAGAAAAATTTCATCTGGCCTTCCGGGTGATGACTTTTTTACGCTTTTTATTGTTTTTCATTCAATATCGGTCCGCCTCTAATCATACTTCATTCCACCGCCTAAATATCACTCCTTGCTGAAGAAGGTCAATTAAAAATGTAAAAAGGCGTACAGTGGGGATTCTATCACAGCCGGATTGAGGATCCGCCTTGTATTCGTCAAGAAGTACGCACTAGATTATACAAAAGTTTCACCGCGGAACAATTTTTCGTAACGGGCATAGCTTTCCAGCAGACGTTCGCCCAGCATTCCTGCCAGACGCTGGAAAAAAATTAGTCCATTTGCGGGGTCTTTTTCCAGGAGCTTTTGAAGATCTTCCCGATGAAGTTTACGCACGTTGGTCTGTGTGACGCATTCTGCCGTTGATGAAAAAACACTGCGGCCGGCAAGACTGGACCAGCCAAACGTCTCTCCCGGGCGGCTCACGATGTGGACCACGTGACCGGTTTCGCCTATTTTCAAATGAACGCGACCCATCAACAAAAGATAGGCCCAATTGGCAGGGTCACCCTTGCGAAATAGATAGGCGCCCTGTTCATGGGCTTCTTTTACCGATATGGCTGTGAGCGCTTTCACGAAATCTCTGCCGATTCCCCGCGTCAGGTCTGCCTGCTGGATATACATGGCTGTGCTCCTTAATAACCCTCCTCAAATTTAGATATTTCCCATGATGTATCTCCAGCTGCTATCTCCGACAAAATAGACTTGAAACAGGTCTCGCAGATTCCGAATTCAGTATCAATGGTCATGTCAGGATCAAAATCGTATTTGGCAAGATGCATGGAAACGCTAATATTATGCTTTTTGTTTGAGACACTAATAATGTGACCCATTAATATCTCATAGTTACCGCACTTATCGCATTTCGCTTTTTCCATTATTT
>CAMYNZ010000408.1 GCA_947259865.1 uncultured Desulfobacterales bacterium
ATGTTTTTTATCAGACCAGCCCTTTGCGGAAGGCAGGGATACGCGCAACACCTCCATGATGATTGCAGCCGCAGCAGCGGAGGCCAAAAACTGAATACTGCCGAAAACCAACGGTGTCAGCGACAGCAACAGTTTGATGTAACTTTTAGGGCTTCCCAAATAGAGCACAAAAGCAACGATGAGAGCGCAAACCACCATGGCGCCTGCCAAAATTATTATCCGCTTTATGCTAATTGGATTCATACACTTTTCCCCTTTATAGAAGATTATTTGCCAAACCCCAGACCCTGGAAAGGAGCAAGACGGGCCTCTTTAACCAGCCAGTTTCCATTTTTCTTCAACCATTCGAGTTTGAGCTGGTATAAATCCGCGTTCTCTCCCAACTCCGTCAACCATTTTTCAGGATTTCTCCAAAGCTCGTTAAGATCCGGTAGGGATTGATCCTTTTTGACAATCAGCAATGTGACTGTTGCCAGGGCGCTGTTACTGCCGTTCTGCAGACTGATGCCCGGTTCAGGATACAGGATTTTAAACTGGCGATAGTGTTTGAAAGCCAGCCAGATTATCGTCTTTACTTCCCGGTTATCATGTTTGCCGGGCAAGGCCATAAAATCTTCGGTGGTCAGATCCATCAGCCCGTTGATGTCATGATTTTCTGCAAGTTTGGCACCTTGCGCGATCAGCTGCCGGATTACGGTAATATCGTCTTTTTCCGAGCAGGATGTCAGCAGCAAAAGAGGAATAAGCCAATATACAGTTCGTTTTAAAGTGCGCTGGCATATATCAGAAATAGCCGTTTGTTTATTATGTATATCCATGTTGGCAATAAACTGAATGGGTCATGGAATAGCTTGCCTGGGGGTGTAGTTATCGAACACGCTTTGTTTGGTTGATATTGAATAATAACAGATTTAAGGCTTCAAAATCAATACTTTACCCAAATATCTCAGGGGTCGGGGAGTTATGCCTGCCAACCTTTGAGAATAGCGCAATGAATTATCAGCAGCGAAATCGTGCACTGTCTGAAGGCATTAGGGAGCGTTGCCAAAGAACAGGCGGTAACCCAAACATGTCTTGGGGGCACGATGTTGATTTTACCTCGTCAAAAAGCTCCCTGACCCCTGAAATATCTGAAGGCAGTAAACGTTTACCAACTAAACGGGCTGTGGCCCAAATCCCCTGGATGGGTCAAAAACGTATTAAATCCGGTGGAAAGGGATTTGGGCCACAGTCCGTAAAATATTGCTGCCGGGGTCTCTTTTTTACTGATTTTTGAAGCTTCTTTCAGGGTTTGCTCCGGAATTGGGATGCGTTGATCACCGATTGCGCCCGGCCGCCCTGTTTTTTCAACCTTGGCAGCAAGCGGGGCCTTAACACGCTTCGGTGACTAAAATAGAGATGGACTTTACGACTATTTGCCGACGGCGCTCATGATTCCTCTCACAGCTGCCGGAATATCTGCGGGCATGATAATGACTTTTGAGTTTTGTGAACTGGACAGGCTCTTGACGGCTTCGATATACTTTTCACCCAGTAAAAACATAACCGGCAATTCGTTGTCTTGAATTGCATTCGTTACCTTTTGGATGGCCTGCTGGCTGGCCTCTGCCAAAACTACCTTGGCCTGAGCATCGCGCTTTGAGGCTTCCAGACGGCCGTCAGCCTCCAGGATAGCCGCGGCTTTCTCCCCATCGGCCCGGGTCACCGTTGCCCGCCGCCCCCGTTCGGCAGCGGCTTGTTCTTCCATGGCCTTTTGCATTGTATCTGAAGGGTTAATATCTTGAATTTCAACGGTTTTTAGTGTGATGCCCCAGTCGGCAATGTCATCTGAAATGCCTGCTTTCAATTTTGACTTGATCACATCTCTGGATGACAGTGCGTCATCCAAATCCATTTCACCAATGATCGATCGCAGGGAAGTTTGCACCAGGTTCTGTATGGCAAGACGATTATCCTCAACGCCGTACACCGATTTTTCGGGTGATATGATGTTTATATATGCCACCGCGTTGGCGATGATGACGGCATTATCCATGGTAATGACTTCCTGGGAGGGTATATCCAGCACAATATCTTTGGTTGTCACCTTGTAGGCAACTCGGTCGATATAGGGGAAAATAATATTTAATCCGGGCCCCAGTGTTTTGTGGTATTTGCCGAGTCTTTGAACCACATGTTTGCTGCCCTGGGGTACAATCCGAACGCCCAGACCAATGGTTACCAGAGTCAAGATGACGAAAGCCGAACCGACGATTATTCCTTCCATAAACAGTTCTCCTTTTAATCCTTAAATCATTTACTATCTGAACCTGCGCGTTTCTACAATCAACGTATTGCCGGAAATATCCTTGACATACACGCGGTCACCGACGGCAAGTTTTTCCTCGCAAATAAAAGACCATTCATCCGCTCCCAAAAGGGGAGTCGTAAAGCGCACCGTACCGTGTTTGCCTTCCTCGGGGGGTTTGATAACCTGTCCGCTTTCTCCCATAATCGCTTCTCTGGAAATTCCGGCTTTGGTTCGATCGGTCATCATCGGTTTGAAATATTTGAACCACAGGAATGTAAACCCGCAGGATGCAAGGGTCCAGATAAATAACTGCCAGCTCGGTGTCATCCCGGGAAACAACAAAAGCAACCCCGCCACGATAATTGCACCCAGACCAAACCAAAAAACGGTGAAGCTCGGTAAAAATATCTCGGCCATAATGAGTACCATACCCAGTACTAACCAGTGCCAGTAAAGCAGTTCAAATGCCATAGCGCCATTTCTCCCCGGACATTCTTTTTCTCCACGGATTAGATTTGCAGATTTGCCAAGCCGAATTTTTCCATCATAAAGCGGTGATAGGCATCGTCATCCAGGCTGGCGCGTTGGCCAA
This sequence comes from uncultured Desulfobacterales bacterium, assembly GCA_947259865.1. Next base: position 2,883 of record CAMYNZ010000408.1, read on the forward strand.
GGAATTCCACGCTCAATGGGCCCGCCGAATAGACCGCCTTTGGAGCGTCCGACAAAACGGCCTCCAAAATGAGATCGGCGATGAGACCGGGCCCGGGTACGGTTAAACCGGTGAAAAGCTTTCCGGTCTCTGCTCCCGCCGTCTGATAGATCGGTTTATAATCCTCAGCCGTTCGGGCCATGAGATCGCCTGTCAACTCGGTGGCAACGTCATTAAATTCTGTAGCAATGGCACCCGGGCGGATGGCGACCACCTTTATCCCCAGTGGGGCCAGTTCCATACGCAATGCATCCGTGATGCCCTCGACGGCATACTTGGATGCAGCGTAGACACCGCTGCCGGGAAAGGTGAATTTTCCGACGATAGAGCTGAGATTCACTATCTTCCCTTTTCTCAAACGTCGCATTGGGGGCAAACAGGTCTGGGTAACGCGAATTAGTGCGAAAAGATTGACCTCAAACAGGCGTTTGGCAGCCTCAATGGACACATCCTCCAAAGCGCCCCGGACGCTGTAACCGGCATTGTTTATGAGGACCGAAACAGGATCGGGCAATTCTGAAAGATAGCTGCAGAATGTTTCCAGATCATCAGGCCGAGAAAAATCCACCTGTTTAGGCGTGATGGCCTCATACTTATCCGCCAGTTTGTTGAGGCGGTCTATGCGTCTGGCGGCAGCGATTACCTGAAAACCATTTGCGGCCAGTTTTATGGCCGTCTCGCGTCCGATTCCGCTACTTGCACCCGTCACCAATGCTGTCTGTTTTTGCGCTCCCATATTTGCCTCCTTAAAAAGATATTAAACTTTAACAAGTAGAATATTAAAATATACGGCAGGCTCCACGGATCTATCTGATTGCTATCCAACACTTTTGCCCGCCGGCCCCGGAGCATGCGCCACTCCCCGATTCGGCAGCAAAACCTAATGAACGTGGCCTGCAACAGGTTAAGGCCTGCGCTGGAGGTTAATGAATGTGCCGGACACCTTTTCCAATCATAATATAGTTGACCGGAAAGGCCGCTAAAAAGCCGGCTGCAAGGGCTAACACCATACCTGCCCAGAAAAGTGGGCTGGTAAAACCGGCCGCCAGGACAATAGTCGACCCATTTGACATTGCCAGGGACTTGCCGATAATGACGCCGACCACCTCGCCAAGCCCGCAGCCCAGCAGGCAGTGCAAGGTTGCCAATTTTACACGTGATGGTGTTCTCTGAGTTTGATCTGAGAACAATTGTGAAAACCACTTTAACCAAATAATGCCTAATAAATCAATACTTCAATATAGTACCCGAATTGCCCACCAATTTTTTGACACCATGG
>CAMYNZ010000409.1 GCA_947259865.1 uncultured Desulfobacterales bacterium
GATTGTCATCGGAAAGGGCAGGATGGAAATCCTGGATAATATCGAGAAGACGGGATCGATAAATCAAGCGGCTAAAAAAATGAAAATGTCTTATAAAGCCGTGTGGAGCAAGATAAAATTCACCGAAAAACATCTAAACGCCAAAATTGTGAATGCCGATAAAAAAACCGGCACGCGCTTGACCCGGGAAGGCAAAAGTCTCCTGGAAAATTACAGACATTTAAATAATCAATGTATCGACTCGGACAATAGAATATTTCGGCAAATTTTCAAATAAAAAAAGGTGACCTAAAAATTAGCTTTTTTTAAATGATTATGGTTTGATTGATTCCGATTTTTTGACTTATGTCAATTAATTATTCCTACTTATTAAATAGGAAATAAAAAAACTTCTAAATAGTGAGAATAATGCCTGTTTTCAGCTATCTGGCGTACCCCAAAAAAGGAGCGAAGGAGCAGTTGCTGCGTGATTTTGCAGTCCTTGACTACTGTGAGGCGGTGCCGGCTGAAAATGAAGAGATCCTGATCCTGGTGACCGACACCCCGGACGAGAAAAAGGAAAAGGAGTTACAGAAAAAACTTAAGGATTTAGAGTCATTAGAGTCGCTTGGCATGACATTTGGCCATGGGGATGTGTAAAACGATAACAAAAAGAAGGAGCCACAGATGGACATTAGCAGGAGAGTTTTCATAAAATCAGCGGCCGTGCAGAGTGCTGTTGCCGCGGCAACGGTGCTTTTTCCAGGAATCAGTTTCGGCGCTTGGAAGAATTTAGATTCATCGGGAGGGATTGAATGGAAGAAGACGCCCTGTCGTTTTTGCGGCACTGGATGCGGTCTTCTGGTCGGTGTTGCCGGTGAACGGGCTGTGGCCGTCAAAGGCGATCCCAACTGTTCGGTTAATAAGGGACTGTGCTGCGTAAAGGGCTATCATTCCGTTCAAATCCTTTATGGTAAGGACAGAGTAAATGAGGCGCTTGTCCGCAAAAACGGAAAGCTGGTCGAGGTTCCCATACAGGAAGCCCTCGATCTGGTAGCCAGGAAGATGAAGGAGACGATCAAGGACCATGGCAAGGACGCCGTTGCCATGTACGGTTCCGGGCAATGGTCGATTCCCGATGGATATGTAGCCTCCAAGCTGTTTAAAGGTTGTATCGGCACCAACAACGTTGAAGCAAACGCCCGCCTGTGCATGGCCAGTGCGGTCACGGGGTTTCTGACCAGCTTCGGTCTGGACGAACCCATGGGTTGTTATGACGACATGGATCACGCCGATGTTTTTATCACCTGGGGCAACAATATGGTCGAAATGCATCCGGTTCTCTTTTCAAGAATGCTCGCCAATCGTCAAAGCAAGGGCCATGTAAAAATCATCGATCTTGCCACCCGTACCACCCGGACCAGCCAGGCCGCAGACCGATCCATCCTTTTCAGGCCCCAGACAGATCTGGCCGTGGCCAATGCCATTTGTTTTGAAATTATCCGCAAGGATTGGGTAAACTGGGATTTTGTCAACAAGCATGTTTCCTTTCATAAAGGCAAAACCAATATCGGTTATGGTACCCAGGACCATTTCAAGTTCAAAGATAAAGCGCAAACCGTTGAATTTGAAGCCTACAAGGCGTTTTTGGAGGATTACACCCCGGAGAAAGTCGAAAAAATATCCGGTGTTCCGGCCAGAGATATAAAATATTTGGCTTCTCTTTTCGGAGACCCGGACAAGAAGGTGACCTCCTTTTGGTGCATGGGTATGAACCAGCACACCCGGGGGACCTGGATCAATAACCTGGTCTACAATTGTCATCTGCTGGTGGGCAAAATTTCCCAACCGGGCAACAGTCCCTTTTCGTTGACCGGTCAGCCCAGTGCCTGCGGTACAGTACGCGAAGTGGGTACCCTGACCCACAAACTCCCACACGGCGTGGTCATGAAGGAAGGGGCCCGCAAACTGGCGGCTAAGATCTGGAATGTGCCGGTGGAAAATATCGACCCCAAACCCACCTATCATACCGTAGAGATGTTCCGGGCATTGGACCGGGGCGATATCCGCTTCATGTGGGTTCAGGTGACCAATCCAATGGTCACGATGCCCAATTTGAACAGGTATCGAGACGGTGCTGAAAAAGATGGCCGCTTTATGGTGGTGTCCGAAATATATCCCACACCCACCTATGATGTGGCCGATGTGGTGCTGCCGTCGGCTCTGTGGATCGAGCGGGAAGGTTTTTTCGGCAACTCGGAAAGACGCACCCAGCACAACGAGCAAATCATTCCCATGCCGGGAAATACCATGAGCAATACCTGGCAGATCATTGAGGTGGCCCGAAGGCTGGGTTACGAAAAGCAATTTCCGTGGTCCAAGGAAACCTATATCGAAGATATCTGGAATGAGTATATCCAGTTCCACGATAGCCCCAAGCACAGGATGGCGCCTTACAAGGAGCTAAAAGCGCGATCAGGGATACAATGGCCCTATGTCAACGGGTTGGAAACCAAATGGCGATTCAATGCCAAATATGATCCGGCTGCCAAAGGCGATAGTTTCGATTTTTACGGCAAGCCGGATCATAAAGCCTGGATCTGGCTGAGGCCTTACGAACCGGCGGCGGAATCGCCTGACAGCGATTACCCCTTCTGGCTAAATACGGGCCGGGTCCTGGAACACTGGCATACCGGCTCCATGACCCGGCGGGTGCCGATTCTGCACAAGGCTGTTCCGGAATCCTATGTGGAAATTAATCCCGATGATGCGTCCGCATTGGGCATCACCAACGACAGCCAGGTTAAAGTCTCTTCCCGCAGGGGCTCGGTGGTAATGAAGGCCAGCATCAACGGCCGTGGACGCCCCCCAAAAGGAATGGTGTTCGTTCCCTTCTTTGATGAAAGCTATTTAATCAACGAGGTCACGTTGGATGCGTTTTGCCCCATATCTAAACAGCCGGATTATAAAAAATGCGCCGTAAAACTGGAGAGAGTATGATGGAAATCGAAAGATCAGATCAAAAGGTGGGGAAGATATTTCTTATATTTGCCGGTATCTGCGTCATTGCTTTGCCATTGGTCGTAATTTCGGCCTTGTCTATTGAACCCCAGGAGATGGAGACGGCGGTGATAGAAGCCCAGAGCCTTGACTTTGATCAGAACGGTAAAGCGATATTCGAAAACTATGATTTGATATCCAAGGATTATCTGCAAGGCACTTCCACCGAACGAACACTCAGTGAATACTATTCTCGCAGACAGTATCTCGGATCACCACCCTTTATACCGCATAAA
>CAMYNZ010000410.1 GCA_947259865.1 uncultured Desulfobacterales bacterium
ATTTGATAGGGTGATGTCGATGTATCACCTGAATTTTGCACGAGCCCTCCAGAGGCGGACAAGTCGGAGGCTTTCATATGCAAGATTCAAGCGTTAATTGCCTAACCCGGACGAGCCGGAATTGAAAATTGAAGATCGCAGCTTGAATTCAAATCACACTCCGGTAAACAACGGCCGTGACGGAGCCCGTGCCCGGATAACCGCTCGACAAAATCAATGCCGGGATGATGCCGCATTCTTTAACTCCGACGGGTGATACTTTGCATGTATCTTGGACAGCTTGTATTGAAAGCTGTCTGCAAGTGCCTGCCAGCTGGCTTCAATAATATCTTCCGATACACCAATCGTACTCCAAATCTCATCCTGATCTCGGGATTCGATGAGCACCCTCACCTTGGCTGCCGTTCCGGCCCGTCCGTCGATTACGCGGACCTTAAAGTCTACAAGACCCATCGAATTCAGCTTCGGGAAAAAGTTGTCCAGCGCTTTGCGCATCGCATTGTCAAGCGCACTGACCGGTCCCTGACCTTCGGCCGCCGTAATTTCTTGACGACCATCAACCGATATTTTAATGGTGGCATGGGCGGAGCAGGGACGGCTTTTGTCTTTTTCGATGGTTACTCTGAATGATTCCAGTTCAAAGGAAGGCGTAAACTGATCCGTAAATTTTTCCATCAGGATCCTCAGCGATCCTTCAGCCACATCGAACTGGTATCCATCCTGTTCCAGTTGTTTAATTTTGGAAACTATTTCGCCGGTGTCGTGTCCGTTGCGGCCGAGCTCTATACCGAGCTCTTTGGCTTTGTATTCAACATTGCTTTTGCCGGAGAGGTCTGACACCAGAACCCGCCGTTTGTTGCCCACCAGTTCGGGGTCCACGTGTTCATAGGCTCTGGGCTCTTTCATTATGGCGCTCACATGAATGCCGCCTTTATGGGCAAACGCACTTTTGCCCACAAAAGGTCGGGTGTTCAAAGGCACGATATTCGCAGTCTCACTGACGTACCGAGACAAGCGCTTGATTTTATTTAGGTTATCCATGGATATACACCGGCGATCCATTTTTAAGCGCAGCACCGGTATAATAGAGACCAGGTCCGCATTACCGCAGCGTTCCCCGTACCCATTAATGGTCCCCTGCACCAGTTGTGCACCGGCGCGAACTGCAGTTATGGAGTTGGCAGCGGCCATACCGCTGTCATTGTGAGCGTGGATGCCGATTTTAACGGGGCTGACATCCTGAGCTTTGGCATGTTCAGCCAAAATATTGCGGACGTGTCCGGTAATGGATTCGATCTCGAAAGGAAGGCTTCCGCCGTTTGTATCACAAAGGACGACAATATCCGCCCCAGCCTCGACGGCACTCAGCAACGTTTGCAGAGCGTACTCAGCGTTTTTCTTGTAACCGTCGAAAAAGTGTTCGGCATCATATATCACCTGGCGTTTTTTTTCCTTTAAATACACGACCGTCTCTTTAATCATCGCCAGGTTTTCAGCCAGCGTATTGTTCATTACCTTTTCGACGTGCAGATCCCAGCTTTTTCCGAATATGGTGACAACCGGCGTACCGCTTTCAAGCAGTGCTGCCACATTGGCATCATCTTCCGGCGCACGACCGGGTCTGCGGGTAGAGCCGAAAGCGGTCAGGCTGGCATTATTGAAGTGTATGCTTTTGGCAAGCTCAAAAAAGTGCTTGTCTCTCGGATTGGAACCGGGCCAACCACCTTCGATATAGTGTATGCCGATATCATCCAGTCTCTGGGCGATTTTAATTTTTTCTTCGGCACTAAAATTGACATTTTCACCCTGGGTACCATCCCTTAAGGTGGTATCATACAATAAAACAGGCTTCATTGTTGAGTTCTCCTAATTACTTGAGGGTCGGGAGTTTTCGCGCCCAACCTTTAATATTAGCGGAATGAATTATCAGCAGCGAAGTCGTGCACTGTTTGAATGCATTAGGGAACCTTGCGATAGAACAGCCGGAAATCGATATATGGCTGACATGAACGCCGTGCGTAAGACCGCTAACCTGGTGTTTAATGTTTAAGTGCTGTTCTTTCGCTAGAATCCCTTTTGCATGAGTTTGCACGATGCAGTCGCTGTTGATTCATGCAGCAAACGAATCTAATTAACTGTCCAAACCCGCAATTACTTTTTTCTATTTTCGGGCCGCAACGAACGAACGGCCGCCCCTGCCTGCCACATCTCTGAATTTCCCATGGCATCCAGTTCTGTTTGCAGTTTTTCACGATAATCCGGCGTACTGTTGGCTTCAAGGACCCGTCGGGTTTCGTCACCGGAAATAACGCGCTCATAGAGTTCATCAAACACGGGAATGACGGCATCCCGAAATCTGGGTGACCAATCCAAAGCACCTCTCTGTGCGGTTGTGCTGCAGTTGGAGTACATCCAGTCCATACCGTTTTCTGCCACCAACCGAATCAGACTCTGGGTCAGTTCTTCCACGGTTTCGTTGAAGGCTTCACTGGGACTATGGCCGTGTTTGCGCAAAAGATTATATTGGGCTTCCATGACCCCGGCAAGACACCCCAGTAAAACGCCGCGCTCTCCGGTAAGATCGCTGTGAACTTCATTTTCAAAGGTTGTCGGAAACAGATAACCGGAACCGATGGCAATACCCAGCGCCAGTGTTCTTTCCCTGGCCCTGCCGGTAAAGTCCTGTTTCACTGCAAAGCTTGAATTAATGCCGCTGCCGTCCAGAAAGTTGGTGCGCACCGTGCGACCGGAGCCTTTGGGTGCAACCAGGATGACATCCACATTTTCAGGCGGGATGATACCTGTCTGGTCTTTGTAGACGATTCCAAATCCGTGAGAAAAATATAAGGCATCCCCCGGGTTCAAACATTGTTTTATCCGGGGCCAGGTCGCAACCTGGCCGGCATCTGAAAGTAAAAATTGAACAACGGTGGCTTTGCGCGCGGCTTCCTCGATCCCAAAAAGTGTTTTTCCGGGAACAAAGCCGTCCTCAACCGCACGATCCCATGATTTACTGTTTTGGCGCTGTCCAACGATCACGTTTATGCCGTTGTCTCTCAGATTCAACGACTGACCCGGCCCCTGGACGCCGTAGCCGAGGATCGTGACGATTTCGTCGCTGAGTAATTCCCGGGCCTTTTGAAGTGAAAATTCTTCTGATGTAATGACTTCCTCCACCACGCCTCCAAAATTTATCTCTGCCATTTTAACCTCCGGTGATTGTTAATTAGTTTAGGGGTCGGAAAGTTTTTCCTGCCAACCTTTG
>CAMYNZ010000411.1 GCA_947259865.1 uncultured Desulfobacterales bacterium
ATAATTTATTTATGCTGCGTAATTCTAAGAATTTCATCGAATATACTTAATTAACTGTTTTGTTAATTTAGTATATTTGATATAATGAATGCTGTCAATCAATAAATTTCTCAAATCCGTCATTCTGGGCAAGTTCACCAGGGGTGAACTAGACCTGGAATCCAGCGTATACAATATAAATCAATCCGTTCTGGATCCCGGCTCGCGCCCCGCTTCCGTCTTCGCTGAAAGCTTCGCCGGACAGGTCGCAGGGCTCGGCCGGGATGACGAATCATGACAAAGTCTCTATTGCAAGAATGGAAATTCTGAAAACCTCATAAACCTTTGGAGTCTTCCCTCTCGAGCCAAACGTTGCGGGGAACTACGAAAATTGCCTTTTCTTTTGTACGCTTGCGCTAAAGCGAGTCCATGTCTGACATTTCTGCCAGGTGTAACTTTATCCCCGAAATATCGTGGATTACACGAAATGTCGTGAATGGCTGCCTGCCACAATAACAGCAACAAAAGAGTCCTTGACAAAAATAGCTATTAATATCAGGTAACTATAAAACCTTTTCGCTCGTTGTCCCCATTTGCACCATTCTTGCAAACCAAATCATTCAACAAACTTTTCAATTCCATTCGGAAAGCCCTGATCACTTAGAACGTTAACCTGCAGAAAGAAGGCCCAAAGTGCGTAAGATGAGATGATATGCTCGGGTAACAGAAAGCCAGCGCAGGGCTAAAGTGATTGAAAACAATCATAAGTAAGTTAAACACAAAAGGGGGAAATCATGTTCAGTAAATTAAATAAAATATCAATTCTTTGCGCGATCAGTGTATTTCTGGTCATCAGTGTATCTTGGGCTGCCGGGTATTCCATGCCCAAATCGGGATTTCTTCAGGACTATTCGCAATTAGGAAAAGATGACATGATGAAAAAGGCGGATAAGATTTATATAAACAAGAAATCCGATTGGGGAAAGTATGACAAAATCATGCTCGATGACATCGTGTTTATGATCGCAGATGAAGCCAAATTCAAGGGATTCGAGGCCAAAGAGCTGGCTGACCTGGCCGATGCCTTTGGCAAGGCGATCATGATGAATCTTGCCGGTTCATATGAATTTACGGATAAGCCCGGTCCGGGAGTGATGCGTTTGAGGGTAGCGCTAACCAACCTGAACCCCAACAACCCGGTTACGGGCACGATTACGACCATCATTCCCGTGGGTATTTTGGCCAGCGGTGTAAAAAAAGGGGCCACCGGGAAGCATATCGGGATGGGAAAAGTTGCTTTTGAAGGTGAAATTCTCGATTCCCGGAGCGGTGAAATTCTGGCGGCGGTAATGGATGCGGAATCGGGTAAAAAGTATAAAGTCCACAAAAGCGTGTCCAAATGGGGCCAAACCATCGACATATTTAACAAATGGGCCCAGACGCTCAGAGCCCGGCTGGATAAGCTTACCGGCAGGGAATAGGAGATAGGAGTCTGGAATCCTGCCAATGAGAGGAAAATCGGATACGGAAAAGGCGGTATTCCGTAAGGCTGATTTGCCTTTCGCCAACATTTCAAAAAACCAGGATGATAAACATGATATTGCGAATCATCATGGCATTAACGATAATGATAGCGAAGGTATGATTTATTTATCATTATCTTGAAATATTGATGAAATTATATTTGACATATCATATACCAAGATCATACTAACTTATAAAATATTTAGAAACCCATGCAGAACACGTGCACGATAAATTTCAACAATCCTTCAGAAGATATACTACTGGTCCATTTAGCCGGTAACTGGCAGATCGAGCATCAACGCCCCGCAGCCGAGGAGGTGCTGCACCAGGTGGAAACCGGCACAAGTGTGAAACGGAGCGTATTTGATAGTGAAAAACTCACCGGTTGGGACAGCAGCCTGTTGACTTTTCTGACCAAGGTCTTCAAAAGCTGCGATCAGAGAAACATCCAGGTCGAAAAATCCGGTTTACCCCTGGGAGTCCAAACCCTCATATCTTTGTCCACCGCCGTTCCCAAAAAAGAAGATGCCCGCAAGACCGTATCCCGCGAAGCGTTTTTCGCACGGGTCGGGTCGGAATTTTTGGACTTTATTCAATCCGCCGGAGAGCTGATTGCTTTTGTCGGGGAGGCCTTTGTTGCGACCGCCCGGTTATTAGCCGGCAGAGCCCGTTTCCGTGCTTTTGACCTGGGCCAGTTTCTTCAGGACACCGGTGCCCAGGCGGTACCGATTGTATCGCTGATCAGTTTTCTGGTGGGGCTGATCCTGGCCTTTGTTGGTATTGTCCAGTTAAAGCTCTTCGGGGCCCAGGTTTTCGTGGCCGATCTGGTGGGCATCGCCATGGTGCGATCCATGGGGGCCATTATGACCGGCATTATCATGGCCGGCCGTACCGGAGCGGCATTTGCCGCCCAGCTGGGCACCATGCAGGTCAACGAAGAAATCGACGCCCTTAAAACTCTGGGGATCGCTCCGATGGAATTTCTGGTTTTGCCGCGGATGCTGGCCCTGACCCTGATGATGCCGTTGCTGTGTTTGTATGCTAATCTTATGGGCATCCTGGGGGGCTGGCTCGTGGCCGTGCCTATTTACGGTCTGAATCCGATACAGTATTTTAGCCGGACCATGGAGGCGGTTGGCCTGAACGATCTTTTTATCGGTCTGTTTATGAGCCTGGTCTTCGGAGTTTTGGTGGCCCTGGCCGGCTGTATGCGAGGGATGCAGTGCGGCCGCAGCGCCTCGGCGGTGGGAGATGCCGCCACATCCGCGGTGGTGACCGGTATTGTGTCGATCATCCTCGCCACGGCGGTGATCACGGTGGTGTGTGATGTACTGGGGATATGAATGCTCACCGCCCGCGGTAAAGCAGAATAGAAAAATCCGAATGTCGAAATCCGAAACAAATTCGAATGACCGAAATGAAAATGACCGAAACAAAAACGTTTTACGGTATTCCGATCGGAGTAGAAAAATCCGAAATACAAAATGGCTATACAAGCTAGATTCGGCTTGAGCTTATGTCGCAATCACCACCCTGAGCTAAGTCGAAGGGAAATACCGAATGACCAAAAACTCAAATTCTAAACAATACGATCTTGAAGATCGAACACTTGCTTTTTCAAAAAATGTGAGATTGTTTGTGAAAAAATTACCTAAAACGCTCTCCAATTTGGAAGATGGCAAACAACTTGTGAGATCATCTGGGTCTGTAGGTGCTAATTATATTGAGGCCAATGAAGCACTGAGTAAAAAAGATTTC
>CAMYNZ010000412.1 GCA_947259865.1 uncultured Desulfobacterales bacterium
AAACCTTGAACTTTGAACCTTGAACCCGGAACCACTTAGGAGGTGGGTATGGATTTTTCCATATCAGAAAAAATGCAGACGATTATCGGAATGATCGATGAATTTGTCGAAAAAGAACTTATCCCTCTGGAACCCGAATTCTTGTCCACGCCATCGAAAAAAATGATTCCCAGGATCGAAGAGAAACGGCAAATGGTTAGAACAATGGAGTTGTGGGCGCCAAATCATCCCAGGGAATACGGCGGGATGGGTCTTAACCTGGTGGAACATGCCCTTGTATCCGAAGCACTTGGCCGGACCCCTTTGGGACACCTCGTATTCGGTTGCCAGGCACCGGATGCCGGAAACATTGAAATCCTTTATAAATACGGCACCGATGAGCAGAAAGAAAAATATCTGCGCCCCTCGATAGAGGGTAAAATCAGAAGCTGTTTTTCCATGACCGAAATTGATCTGCCCGGTTCCAATCCGGTCATGCTCGATACCACGGCGGTAAAAGACGGGGATGATTACGTTATCAATGGCCACAAATGGTACACTTCAGCGGCAGACGGGGCTGAATTTGCCATTGTCATGGCGGTCACCACTCCGGATGCAGCCCCCTATCTGAGGGCCAGCATGATCATTGTACCCTCCGCCACACCTGGGTTTAACCTGGTCAGAAACATTCCCGTGATGGGACACGCCGGTGAGGACTATTTCAGTCACGCCGAGATACTGTATCAATCCTGCCGGGTACCCCGCCAGAATTTACTGGGACCGGAAGGCCAGGGTTTTGTGATTGCCCAGGAGCGACTCGGGCCGGGTCGGATACACCACTGTATGCGTTGGATCGGCATTTGTAACCGAGCCTTTGACCTCATGTGTTACAGGGCTGCAAATCGCATCATTTCTCCGGATAAGACGCTCGCCATGAAGCAAATTATACAGGCCTGGATTGCGGAATGTGCGGCTGATATCCGTGCGGCCAGGTTGATGGTACTGCATACGGCCTGGACCATCGAAAACCTGGGTATAAAAGAAGCCCGACAGGATATCTCCCTTATTAAATTTGTGGTGGCCAATGTGATGCAAAAAGTTATCGACCGGGCGCTTCAGGTTCATGGCGGACTTGGAATGACGGATGACACCATCATCGCTTTCTTCTACCGCCACGAACGCGCAGCCAGAATATATGATGGCGCAGATGAGGTCCACAAGGTTTCGGTGGCTCGCAGAATTCTGAAGGGGTATGAGGGAAAAAAGGTAAAATGAAACTCTCCGCAGGTCGACTCGTTCCGAAACAGTATTCAGGCCAAGGCAAATAAAATGGATTTCAGCGACCAGCCATCAGAAATCAGAAATGGAGAAGAACTGGATGCTGCCCGGGTGGAAGGATTCATGCGGGATTCCATCCCGGGCCTTTCAGGTCAAATGACCATTCATCAGTTTCGGCGGGGTCACTCAAACCTGACTTACCTGATTACGATTGGCGGCAGGCAAATGGTCCTGCGACGTCCCCCATTCGGCACCAAAGCCAAAACTGCCCATGACATGAACCGGGAGTACCGCATTCTCGCAGCTCTTAATCCGGTTTTTTGCTATTGTCCGCAACCTATTTTATATACCGACGATGCGTCCATTATGGGCTGTTCGTTTTATTTGATGGAGAGAGTTTCCGGCATCATCCTGCGGCGGGACTTACCGCCGGGACTTGACCTTACATCACAACAGGTAAAAAAACTTTTTGAAAATTTGGTAAAGGTTCAAATTGAACTGCATGCCATCGACTATCACAAGATCGGTCTGGCAGACTTCGGCAAACCTCAAGGCTATGTGGGAAGGCAGGTGCTCGGCTGGAGCAGGCGCTACCGCGCGGCGCGAACCCCGGATGTACCCGATTGCGAATTTATAATGGCCTGGCTTGAAAAGCACATGCCGCCGGATACGGACCATCCGGCTATCATCCACAACGACTTCAAATTGGATAACACGGTGCTTGATAAAAAAGACCCCACAAAGATCATCGGGGTCCTGGATTGGGAGATGGCTACGATTGGCGATCCCTTCATGGATCTGGGCAGTTCATTAGCCTACTGGGTAGAACCTGAAGACCCGCCGGAAATACAGGCCATTCGAACAATGCCTTCCCATCGTGAAGGTGCACTTTCCAGAAAACAGGTGATTGAATATTACGCTCAACTGTCCGGTCGCTTCATTGGAGATTTTTCATTTTATTATTGTTTCGGATTGTTCCGGCTGGCGGTGATCGCCCAGCAAATCTACTACCGCTATTATCACGGGCAGACAAAAGACCAACGCTTTAAAGATCTGATTCTTTACGTGGTTATTCTGGAAAAGGTCGCACGTAACATTATTGAGAAAGTCTAATCTTGAGCGTAAACAAAATGGAGAACGAATATAAAAAACCTAAATTAGGGTTTTCAAAACTTACTTCTCACAAAATATTTATATAGGAGGGAATGTGGAAAGTATTCTTGTCATCGGCGCCGGTTTTATGGGATCCGGGATTGCACAGGTTTGTGCCCAGTCGGGTTATCAGGTTCATTTAATGGATATCGATTCAAAGGCCCTGGAAACAGCATTGAGCAGTATCAAGTGGTCGGTTGACAAACTGTCTTCCAAAGGTCAACTGAGGGACACCCCGAATACAGTTTTGGGGCGGATTACTTCGGAGAAGACGCTCGAAAGTGCTGCCGGGGTCCAGTGGGTCATCGAAGCAGCCCTGGAGGTTGAGGAATTAAAAAAAGAGGTATTTCAGGAACTGGATCGCCTGGCACCGGTCGATACACCCCTGGCCTCCAACACATCCTCCATTCCAATCTCACGGATTGCCGGGGTCACCCAACATCCCGGGCGAGTTCTGGGTCTTCACTTTTTCGGTCAACCGAATATTTGCGGCTGCCTTCCGGGAATCCGTGGACCTGGTTGAAAAGGGTATTGTCAGCCCCGAAGATGTGGATGTAGGCATGAAACTGGGTTACGCCTGGAATGCCGGTCCTTTCGAGATTGCCGATAACGCCGGGCTGGATACGTATGTGTTGATCGGCAAGGCCATGAAAGCACTGGGCGAAGAAAATTTCATATCCAAATCCGATTTGATTGAGAAGATGGTGGCCGCGGGCCGTGTGGGAAGGAAAGCAGGGAAGGGCTTTTACCGCTATACCGCGGAGGGAAGACGAGTGCCCTGGGACAGTGATGAGTAAGCCGGGTCCTGCCTCACGCAATGCCGCTAAGATAGTATATATGCTATCTCACGCCAAGGCGCAAAGAACGCCAAGAAAAAAAACAAAAATTAGAATTTAATATAATTTGTGTCTTGGTATCTTAGTGTGAGAATTATTGGGTTGATTACAGAATAGACTATACGCACGCAAAGCCGCAAAGCTCGCCAGGAAAAAAAAGTTCTAATTAAAAAACTTCGCGCCTTTGCGTCTTAGCGTGAGAATTATTTCTTCCTTTCCCAATCGCACTGGATTTCTATTTCACTTGGATGGAGGCGTTATATGAGTATTAATAAGGTTTTAGTTATAGGCTCAGGACTGATGGGCAGCGGAATAGCTCAGGTCTGCGCCCAGGCCGGTATGGAGGTATTTTTGAATGATGTATCTCAGGAGGCTCTGGATAAAGCCATAAAAAATATTTCGTGGTCGGTTGGCAAACTCGTTGAAAAGGGTGTCCTGACCGAGGCCGTGGAGACCATAACCGGAAGAATTGAACAGGTGAGCGATTTTAATGCTGCTTCAACGGTTGACCTTGTGGTCGAAGCTGTATTTGAGAACCTGGATTTGAAACAAAAAATATTCAAGAAACTGGATAAAGCCTGCGGATCTGAGACATTGTTGGCCAGCAACACTTCTGCCATTCCGATTACTGAACTGGCCGCAGCAACAACGCGACCGGATAGTGTGTTAGGCCTTCATTTTTTTAGCCCCGTTCCCATGATGCAGGCAGTAGAGGTGATAAAGGGGATGGTAACCTCGGAAGAAACAGCCCGACAGGGAAGAAATTTTGTCCTACAGATCGGAAAGGAACCGATTATGGTGAACAGGGACGTGGCCGGATTTGTTATCAACAGAATAAATTTACCGGCTAACATGGAGGCCATGCGGCTGGTCGAGCAGGGGATAGCAACGGTCGAAGATATTGACAAAGGCCTGCGACTGGCTGCCGGTAGAAAAATGGGTATTTTTGAAACCGGTGACATGGTGGGGTTGGATGTAACCTATGGGGCACTGATGGCTATGTTCAAAGAGACCGGTGATTCCCGCTGGTATCCTCCATTGCTGCTGCGTCGCAAAATAAAGGCCGGGCATCTGGGGCGTAAAACCGGCAAGGGCTGGTATGAATATAATCCTGATGGGAGTAGAAAAGACGAAATTTGATGCTGGATGCGCGATACTGGAAACTATATGCTATATAGAACCGCAGAATATCGAACAAAGAATATCGAATGTCGAATTAAAAAAATCTTTATTTCACAGTTAACGGACGAACTGGGAGCGATATCGTGAAGGAAATTGTGATTATAAGTGCTGTAAGAACTCCGGTGGGCAAATTCATGGGAGCGTTGAGGACGGTTGAAGCCTATGATCTGGCTGCGCTGGTATTGAATGAAGCAATCAAACGGGCCAGGCTTGAACCGGATCAGGTTGAAGAGGTAATACTGGGACAGTCCTACCAAAGTGGTGAATATGTTAACATTGCACGCATGGCCCTGCTTACAGCCGGTTGGCCTGACGCTATCCCAGGTATCACGATCGACCGGCGCTGCTGCACAGGTCTGGACGTGGTCCGACTTGCCGCCGCTCTCATACAGAGTGAACAGGCCCAGATCGTCGTTGCCGGCGGTGTGGAAAGTATGAGTAATGCCGAGTTTTATCTGCCGGGCAGGATCAAATGGGGAATCGGTGGCGACCAGAGAAGTCCCCGGGGACACGGCGATTTGTCCATGTGGGGCCTGCCTCTTTATGATCGCATTCAACGCGCTCGCGTAATGTCTCAGCCCGAAGAGCGTTATGGTGTGCTGCCGGCCATGATGACCTGGGCGGAAACGGCTGCCAGGGAAGAAGAAATTTTACGGCAGGACTGCGATAAATGGGCCCTGGGGAGTCATCGCAAAGCCTGTGCGGCCGTAAAATCAGGAAAGTTCAAAGATGAGATAATTCCCGTCACTGTAGTGCAACCCAGGGGAGACGATTTGATTGTCGATCTGGACGAAAATCCGCGATCTGACAGCACCCTTGAGAAACTGGGGCGGCTCAAACCCCTAATGGGCGGCGTATGTACGGCCGGCAATTCTTCCACCGAAAATGACGGTGCGGCTGCTGTCGTTGTAACCACCGCTGAAAAGGCAGCCCGGCTGGGTATTGAACCTATGGCCGCTTTGCGGTCTGTTGCGGTCGTTGGAGAAGACCCGAGAAGAACGTATAAAACCGTGCCGGTGGCAGTTGAGAAAGCTTTGAAACTGGGCGGCCAAACGATAGACCAGATGGCGCTTATCGAGATCCAGGAAGCCTTTGCCGCACAGGTGCTCGCGGATTTAAAGATTATGGGATTAGGGGAGAGCGATTATGAAAGAGTAAATGTGAACGGTTCCGGAATCTCATTGGGGCATCCGATTGCCTGCACCGGTACCCGGGTTCTGGTGACTTTGCTGCACGAAATGATACGGCGTGATGCCCGCTGCGGGCTGGAATGCATCTGTGGCGGCGGCGGCCTGGGGATCGCAAAATTTGGCATCAGTGGCGCCGGCGGTACCAAAAAAGGGCAGTTGGTAATACTGTGCCATCTGGGCCATGGCGCCGACCATCAGGCTCATTTCAGGCGCGCCATAAGAAAATATGGATGTTTGCATATCCATTATGGTAGCAAATGCGCCGTAGATAAAGGGGGCACCCGGCCGGACAATCTGAGCCAGCACAAGGCCGCTCAAGGATTCCGCGCTTCCCTGTACGATAGTACCGGCAAAGGTGGCCGGAGCGGAACCGCAGGCCTG
>CAMYNZ010000413.1 GCA_947259865.1 uncultured Desulfobacterales bacterium
CCGTATCGATATCAATCCTGTTTATGATGATTTCGCGAAACAGGCAGTAAGGCAGGTTCAAAAAAAGAACGGCCTTAGACCCGATGGAATAGTCGGACCATTGACCAAAATCGTTCTGTACAACGAAAAAAAGTCACTGGATATACCCCATATCAACCGTCAGTGACATGAATGGCTGCTGAAATTGTTGCAATCTAGAAGCTATCTCAAAAATGCAGATTACGTTCAAAGACAAGCCCGCCACAACAACGGCGGATAAAGCGCAATATGTGGTTAGCCGGTTTGCCAGTTAAGCCGGTTTAGCCCGTTAAAAAGGGTGTTGGATGAATCACGGTTGGTCGGATTTATTTTGGCTGTGATTCATTATCAGAATCGACATCGTCTGAAAGTGTTTCAGAGTTTGAATCCTTTGAGTTATCTCTCGATCCGGGAATCTTCACCGCCGGTAAAACATCTTTAAAGGCAATGCCATAGATATCCCACACCGTTACAAACAGGGCCGCTATAATCGGTCCGATGATGACCCCCACCACACCGAACATGATAATGCCACCCAGGGTTCCGAAGAAAATCATCAGCTCATGCATCTGCGTGTCTTTACCCACCAGAATGGGGCGCAGTAAATTGTCAAGGCTGCCGATAACAATGGCACAAAACAGCGCCAGTCCGATAGCTTTGGCAATATGTCCGGTGGCGGCCAGAATAATGGCGGCCGGTGCCCAGACCAGGGCCGAACCGATTCCGGGAATAATGGACAGCACCGTCATAATCGCGCCCCAAAACACCGCACTGGGTATGCCGACCACCGCAAAGGCCCCACCGGCCAATGCGCCCTGTAAGATGCCGATCACCGCGCTTCCTTTTAGCGTAGCTCTGGTTACCGATGTGAATCTATCCAGAATGCGGCGCTCATCATGGTCTTCCAAAGGCAAATAATAGAGGATTTTTTCAATTAATTTATTACCGTCTATTAGAAAAAAGAACATGGTATAGAGCATGACAAACAGCATAAATAAAAAATTAACCGTTCCGAGCGTAACCGATGAAAGACGATTGATTAAAAAACGGCTGACAATGCCGATCATTTCCCCGGCTTTTTTCAGGATGGTATTCCGATAGGGTTCGATCTGATCGAAAAATGGGAGGGATTTTAACGCACTGGAGATGGCATCCGGTTGGGAGAGCTGCTGCTCGACCCACGGTTTGACGGTTTCTCCAACCTTGATCGCCTGGGCGGTGATAATCCCCAGCAACC
The DNA here is from genome assembly GCA_947259865.1 of uncultured Desulfobacterales bacterium. Next base: position 1,256 of record CAMYNZ010000413.1, read on the forward strand.
CGGCCAGCGGTATAAAAACGACGAATATAATCAGGATTATGGTGGCAATTGAGGCCAGGCTTTTCCGGCCCCGGAACCATTTCACCAAACGTAAATACAACGGGGAAGAAAGCGCCGAGAAAATGCCGGCTAAAAAGATGGCCATTAAAAATTGGCGGATCATCGACAAAAAAAGCGCCGATATAAAAAAAACCAGCAGCAACAATACCCATTTATTTATCGCTTCTCTGTTCATTTTACAGCTGCCAATTATGTTTTTCCTTGGCAATACGGCGGCGTTCCTCGTCCCGAATTTCACGCCGCAACAGCTTGCCCACCTTGGATTTGGGCAACATGTCCCGAAATTCGATATAACCGGGCACTTTGTATGCGGCCAATCTTTCGCGGCACCACTTAATGAGTTCTGCGCCGCCCACACCTCGGGCATCCTCTTTTAAAACAACGATGGCCTTGACCCGCTCCCCCACCTTTTCGTCGGGTACACCGACCGCGCAGGCACCAATGACGGTATGGTGATCCTGCAGGACAGCTTCGATTTCGGAGGCAGAGACTCGAAAGCCCTTATGTTTGATGATATCAGCTGAACGCTCCACATAGATAAACTCACCATCCGCATCCTGGCAGACAAAATCACTCATGCGGTAATAGATTTTAGCGTTGATTTCCACATAGGAATGTTGGGTCTCCTCCGGTTTTTTCCAATACTCTTTAACGGTATACGGGGAGGTGACCAGCAGTTCCCCACTTTCCCCGGTGGATACCGTTTCCAGCGTAGCCGGATCTACCACAATGCACTCTCTGCTTTTTAAAGGGAGTCCTATCGTTGTTGGTTTGGGTTCCTCTTCGATTCGGCTGTAGGTTACGTGGCCGGCTTCGGTGGAACCATAGACCTGATAAATCGGAATCCCAAAATTTTCCTGCCAGCGTTTGAAGACTTCAAGGGGCAGTACATCTCCACCGCAATAACAATAGCGCAGAGAGCCGAGATCATAGCGGTCCAGGCGGTCGTTTTCCAGTATCATCCGGTATAGGGCCGGAACACCCAGAAGCCAGCGGGCGCCATAGCGCTGTATGGTCTCCAAAATGGCATCGATCTGGGGGACCGGCATCAGCAGTGTGGTGTTGCCTTTGTTGAGACCCAGGGACATAAACAGGCCAAGGGCCATAATATGGAAAAGCGGGTTGACCGCAATATAGATATCTTCTCCCTCTTTGAGATGCTCTCCGGCCACATCGTCGGTGACATCGTTCACATAGGATGTCATGCCGATGTGATTGCCCGGAACACCTTTGGGAAAACCCGTTGTACCGCCGGTATAGAGGATATAGGAAAGATCCTTCCAGGGATCGATATTAACCTGGGATTGCATCGGTGCGTGTGTCAAGAGAGATTTGAACGAATGGATCCGGTCGTCGCGCTCAATTTTTCCGTGAGGGATTATATCGAAGAGCAGGCCCAGATACTTTTTCCAGAATGGCAGAAGATCCGTCAGGTTGGTCACAATTGCGCGTTTGAGTCCGGTGCTTTTAAATACTTCCTGGACATAACAGAAATTGGTATCGAGACAAATAATCGTTTCTGCACCGGAATCCTTGATCATGTATTCCAGTTCGTAAGATGTATAGATCGGCGAGACCGGTACAATCACCGCTCCCATTTTCTGGATACCGAGAAAAGCAATCACCCATTGGATGCAATTGGAAATGTATATCAGGACCCGGTCGCCTTTTTTGACACCCATATCGACCAGGGCGCCGGCGAACCGTTCACTTAAATTCCGCAGCTGGTTGTATGAATAATGCTGTCCGAGATAAACCACCGCGGTGTGGTCCGGATAGCGTTCGCACATGCGGTCAAATCGGGTAAACGTCAGTTCTTTTTCTAGTGTTACCATGCTATATTCACCGCTCGCTTCGCTAAAGACGCAGAGATCGCGAAGATATTTATTTTTTTCATTTGCCGTTGAGAGGACGGCAAATGAAAACCATCAGCC
>CAMYNZ010000414.1 GCA_947259865.1 uncultured Desulfobacterales bacterium
TCCAGGTCAGCATGCCATGGGTCAAAATGACACCCTTTGGCAGGCCGGTGGTGCCGGAAGTATAGATGATTAGTTGCGGATCATCCGACCCGATCTCAACCTCCGGCGGCGGCTCGACAGAAAAAGTTTCCCAAACTCCAGGCAACGAGAGGCCGAGCGAATCATCGTCGTCAAAGCACACATAGTGATCCAGGCTGACATTGGCCTTGAATCCGCCTATGCGCTCCAAATGATCTTTGTCGAAAAAAAGAGCTTTCGGAGTTGCATCCTCCAGAAAATAAACAAACTCCGCCGGCGCCAGACGAAAGTTCAGTGGCACTAAAATAGCTCCCAAACGGCTCAGAGCAAAAAACAGCGTGATGTACTCTGCCCGATTCAATGACAGACAGGCCACCCGGTCTCCCTGCCTGATGTCTAGATCTCGTCGCAGAAAATTGGCCAGACGATAAATGTCATCGGCCAGCTGTCCGTAAGTATACCGTCGATTTTTGATGGCATCCACCAGGGCTTCTTTTTCCGGAAACGAATGACCCCAGCGGCCAATCCAATCTCCGTAGATCATTGCTTAATCCTCCTTGTTTAGACGCGGGCCCCAACGCAGTGTCAAAGCATTCCAGGCATATCCAATGCCGGCTGAAATCATCAGCACCAGATCACCTTCCTTGAGCCGGCCTTCCTCCACAGCCAACTCCAGGGACAGAAGCTGGTCATTTTGACCATGGTGGCCGAATTCGGCAAGATACCGCGTTTGCTCGGGCTTTAATCCCAATTGGTCGATTATATAATCATGCGCGCTGCGTTTAACCAATAACATCGCCAGATAGTCGACGTCAGTGCGCTTAAACCCGTTCTTTGCCAGCGCCCGGTCGATGCAAAGGAGCCAATTGCTCAGACTCAATTTTTCGAGACGCTTCTTCATGCCTTCAGGGTCCATCACGTCCAGGTATTGTTTGCCTTGCTTTAAGCCTTCAATCGTCATGGCTTCAGCCGAGCCGCCCTGAGGCACATATACATCCCAGGCAAAGGAACCATCGCTGATAAAATGGCTCTCTAAAATTTCATTGTTGGGACAATCGCGTTGAATCACACAGGCGGCTCCACCGGCGGCTAAATAATACATCCAGCGTACCCGGGGATTGGGATAGTAAATCAGGTCGGCATTCCTGTATCCGCTGGCAACCAAAACGGTGTTGATGCGGTCATCGGCCCGGATCATATCTCGGGCAAGTTTCATTCCAACCAGGGTGGTGCCACAGCGCTGCTGCATATCAAAGGACCAGGCCTTCGATAAATCCAATTCTTTCTGGATTTTGGGCCCCACCGGCCAACTGCGAAACTCTTTAATTTCCTCACCGCTCCAAATGGCTAAATCAATATCAGAAGAATCCAGTCCGGAGTAATAAAGCGCCTTACGGGCCGCCTTGATGCCCATGGCAACAGTACCGTCACCCGGTCCGGGTACATTTTTCTGATACCATCCAAGTTTGGTTCGGATTATTTCTGCGGGCGTTTCACACCGGGAAGCAATATAATCTGCATCGTGATGCGATCTTGGCAGGTAGGTGGCCAGGCTGAGAATTCCGGCACTAACATGCGGCTGGGGCATATTTAGGCGCCTTTCTGTAGCGTTTGTTTGCGTTGGGCCATGAATTCATTTACGGACCCGATAACCCCTTTTGGAAAAAAGATGACAACCAGAATGAACAGGACACCAAAGAGAAGAAGCCATCGCTCCAACACATTGTGCAGTACGGTAGCCTGGGGAATAAAGTCTTTTGCTAAATTTTGAAGATCCGGTAAAAAAGTTTGGGTAACCAGCAAAAAGGCGGCCCCCACGATCCCGCCATAAAGTGTCCCCATGCCCCCGATGATAACCATGAGAAGAACATTGAGCATAATCGCCATTACCTCAAGGCTCGACTCCGGATTCACGTAACCCACCCACATGGCATAAAGCCCGCCGACGATAGCTGCCACCACGCATCCAAAAGTGATTGAAATGGTCTGAAAGATAAAGGTCTTGTATCCGAGGGCCTCCGCCCGTTGAACATTGTCTCGTATGGCCTGCAGGACACGGCCCAAAGGCGAGTGGGTGAAGCGCAGCATCAACAAAAACAACCCGAGGCAGGATAACAGAATGAAATAATAGGTCACGACTCTGCCGTTGACTTCGAGCCCCAATACATCGCCCATACTGAATGATACCGCAAAAATTCCCGGCATGGTCAGGCTGATGCCATCTTCACCGCCTGTAAAACCGCTCAGCCCGGTGGCCAGGACGATGGCCAATTCCGCTATGGCCAGGGTAATCATGGCGAAAAAGATGGCCTTGACACGCAGGGAGATAAAACTAATGAGCAAGGCCAGGGCGGAGGCGATGATTGCGGCAATAGCAAAACCCAGGGTAAGATTAAGGTAGGAAGGCATGCCGTATTTACCAATCAGAAAGGCCACGCAGTAAGCGCCGATACCGAAAAACATGCCATGGCCAAAGGACAGAATTCCCGTATATCCGAGCAGGATATCAAAACTGGCCACAAGGGTTGCGAACATGATAATCTGCACCGCGAGATCGACGGTCTTATACGAGGGAAATACAAAAGGCACCAAAACGAAAAGGGCCAGAAGGCTGACCTTGAGATAAAAGCTGCCCTTCCTGAACCGATTTCTCTTTTCCGCCATACGGAAAGTTTGAACCGGTGTTGGTTCTGCCATAACTGTACCTCGCTACTTTCCGGCCGGAAAAAGACCGGTTGGCCGAATGAGAAGGATAATGATCATTATAATTATATTGACGCCGGCAGCGGCCCAGGGAACTAAATACGCCACGTAGTTATAAGTGAGCCCAACAATAAGGGCTCCCACGAGGGAACCCGTTACGCTTCCCAGGCCCCCGATGATCACCACGATAAAGGCAAAAAGAAGATAGGTGGATCCCATGTCCGGGTAAACCTGTTGACTGAATATGGACATGGCCAGTCCCCCCAGAGCTGCAAGTCCCGCACCGGCAGCAAATACGCCCGTGAAAAGCAGGAAAATATTGTGACCCATGGCCTGGACCATGTCTCGGTTTTCCACCCCCGCTCGCACAATCGTTCCCAATTTTGTTTTTTTGAGTATAAATTGAATAATACCGTACACCATGAGGCCGATTACGATGCATATGACCCGATATTTGTATACGATAATATCCAAAATATCCCAATTTCTTGAAAAGGTCAGGGGCACTGTCATCACTT
>CAMYNZ010000415.1 GCA_947259865.1 uncultured Desulfobacterales bacterium
ATCAAAGATCCTTGTTCATAACGGTGGCTGATTATCTGGAAGAGTAGATCCGCTCCGGTTTTGTCGATAGGCAAGTAGCCAAGTTCATCCAATATCACCAGCGCCGGTTTGTGATATTTTTTCAGTTCCTGTTTGAGCCTACCAGCTGCTTGGGCCGCGGTCAGGTTATTAATGGCATCAACAGCAGAGCAAAACAGTACGGAGTGGCCTTTTAGGCAGGCCTGGTATCCGAGTGCAGTAGCCAAATGGGTTTTACCCAATCCGACACCACCAAGGAAAACCACATTGCTTTTGTCATCGACGAACTTGAGCCTGAACAGGTTTTTCACCTGAAGTTGGTTAATTTTATTGGGCCATGACCACTTGAACTGCTCAAGTGTTTTGATCTGGGTAAAGCGCGCGGCGCGGATACGTCGTTTCGTAGCACGATCGGCTCGCAGATTGGCTTCAGCGGTAGCCAGCTCAGTTAAGTAATTCACATGCGTCCATTGTTTTTGTGCGGCCTTTTTTGCCAGGGATTCATAGTTTTCGCGCATATAAGATAGCTTAAGGTAGCTGAGCTTTTCATCAAGTCCATTTTTCGTATCGTCGGTTGTTGTCATTATGATTTCTTCTCAGATTTTTTTAAAGATTTGTTGTAGATTTCCATATCCGGTTTTGCGACGGTAATTTCCAGCAGATCCTGTCTGCGGGTAAGGTGCAAGGCAGCGGGTTGGGGAAGCTTGCGGGTGCGCTGCTCGAGCAGATTGGCGATGTATTCGCAAGAAAACGCCTGGAAGGCAAAAGCATCCTCTATGGCCCGTTGAACGGATTGATCCCCGTAAATTTCGCTCAAGGCAACAATTTGTCGGATATGGTGTGCCGGGTTCATGCGGCGCTGTTCAAGTTGTCGATAGTAAGCGTCGGCCTTATCGGATAGGGATAGAAAGCGCATGAAAATTTTCTGATCCCTGGCTTTTCTGCGCTGTGCCAAAAGCGCTTTTGGGTGATCGGGCAGTTCAAAATCTTTTTTTCTGTCGTAGCTTCGCACATGTCGGGCAATCAGTTTTTCCCGATGATAGATACAAAGCCGATCCGGGTATGTCTTTAACGTTAGCGCAGCGCCGGTATATTCAGCCGGCACACTGTAGCGGTTGCCGTCGAGGGCCACACGGAACTGCGGGGAAGCCCTAACCTGATCGATAGTGGCAATGTCGTAAGGATATGACGGCAATTGGGTCATGGACTGTCGTTCGCGCTGGAACCTGTCCACAGGCCTTTTGCCAGTTTCACCGTGAAGCCGAACGTTTGCCACGGTGTTAAGCCAGTGAACGACCGCTGGGTTGAGCGCATTAAAATCCGGGATATCAAGACCGGCCAGAAAGTTCTTTTTGACATAGCCAACACCGCTTTCCACCCGGCCCTTTTCATTGCCCTTTCCAACAGCACAGGGCACAATGGTGAACCCATGGTGATTGGCAAAATCCAGGTATTTGGGATTGAAGATGGGATCTTTGCCGACAATGCGTTTGAGTACTGCTGATTTCAGGTTGTCGACCATGATCTTACCGGGAACCGCACCAAACCAATCAAATGCATTTTGATGACAGCCCAAAAAATGTTCCATGGTCTGGCTGACAGTAAACTCCACATACATCATGCGGCTGTAGCAAAGCACCATGACAAAAAAGCTCAGCCTTCGTCTGGTTTCTCCCACAGTGACCGACCCATAGGATCCCCAATCGACCTGAGCACATTCACCGGGGGCGAACGATAGCTTCAAAAATGCTTTGATCTTTGGCAGTCTGACCTTTCGCACATACTCTTTGACAATGGTATAGCCCCCGTCAAAGTCGTCTTCTCTTAGCCGCTGGAAGATTTGAGCCGCCGTGTAAGGGTGGGTTTCTAGCATACGTACGATTTGCCCTTTGAATGGATCGAGTTTACTGACACGTTGAGGCGAGTTTCTTTGCTGGTAGTGTTTTTTTTCGATCCACTTTTCAACCGTGCGATAATCAAGGTTCAACTCTCTTGCAATCTGGCTGCAGTTAAGACCGTGCTGATCTTTGAACACCTTGATTTTCACAAAGGTTTCATAATCGATCATGATATGCCCTCCCTTGCATTTTTGAGAATGTCGCCCAGACAAAGCGGATGGTCCATAGTTGAGCGCGGTGCTGGTTTTTCTCGCTCAGGCCTGTCCAGGGACAACACCTGGTAGAGCGGTTTTTGCCATGCGATCAGCCCAATGCGAATCAAGTTGGCCCTGGCGTCTTGCAGTGTTGATTGATCCATGCACAGATGCCTGATGATTGATTTGTCGCCGTAATAGCTCAGCCCCTTTGCATCACCGACGGTGACCAAAAAAAGATACAGGGCGGCGGCTGCGTGACTACAGTTTTCAATGTGCCGATGCCGAACCAGGCGGTGATCGATCCAACTGAAGTGCCTGGGGACTTTTCGGATCCGTTCGGCGACGATGGGAACCTTGGATACCATAGTGACCTCCTTTGCTGTGGGTTAAATTGGTGACAATATCCTGCCCCAATTTTTGCAGACGCTGGAGGGTGATTACCATGTTATCTTGCAACGCATTTCCGGTAAAATTGGCGATTAGTCCAAGTAAAACAGGCGGTTGTGCGATTAAGAAATCTTGTAACGCATCGTTTGCAAAATCGACATTATCGGTATTGTTTTCAATAGGTTGTGGATTTAAGCGATCTTGTAACGCATCTTTGTTGTTGCGTTTTCCACGCCAGTAGCCCGGGTTGTCCTCACGCCACAGCTGAACCCGCTTGACGTTTTGCGATCCGCAAAAGTAGTCTTGGTTCTCGGGTTTTTGCAGCCAACGCTGCTGGCTGGCGGCTTTACTGGCTTTGCGGCATTGGGCTTTGGAGCAATATTTTTGGCGGTTGATATTGCGAGGGTCCGGTATGAACAAATCTTTGCAATTACAGCACTTTTTCCGTTTGATTCCTGCCATTGGCGATCGTCCTCCTGAATGCCAATGCTAACGAAAAAAGTGCTGATTGTCGTTTCGAGATTAAAGCGAGAAAAGAAAAAGGAAGAAGATAAGAAAAGTTTTTAAATCTATTCTTTGGAAAGAAAATACAGGCTAGGAATAAAACATATTCAAACTGCCGAATTTAATACATTTTCAGATCGCCCCTGACAATGGTTCATAAAGGCCGAAATCCTCGTAGTATAATCCCATCTTATAGCCAATCATCTTTGCCATTCTTTGGATCATTA
>CAMYNZ010000416.1 GCA_947259865.1 uncultured Desulfobacterales bacterium
GATGCTGTGGATGAGTGGTATCTGGGGATTTATATCGATGCCATCCAGTGGGTGGAGTTACCCAATACCCGGGCCATGAGCCAATTTGCCTACGGTGGCCAGGTCGCCACCAAACCCTACATTTCTTCGGCAAAATATATTCGCTCCATGAGTGATTACTGTGACACCTGTTCATATGATTGGAAAAAGCGACACGGACACATGGCCTGCCCCTTCAATAGCCTGTATTGGGATTTTTTCAATCGACATCGCCAACGCCTTCAGAAAAACCCCCGGGTGGGAATGATGTATCGCATCTGGGATCGAATGGACAGCGAGGAAAATAAACAGGTCTTAAAGCAGGCTGCTGTCTATCGCAAGGACCTTGACCATCTCTGAGGACCAGATTGAAATCGCCTTTTGCAAAAGCCTCAGATGGTTTTGCGGGCAAACTCAATAAAATTGCCAACGGCTTTGAGGTACTCCTCACCTCCCACAGCTGCCGAGTTGTTATGCCCCCCGCCAGTGATTAATTTCAGCAGCTTGGATGAGGAGGTGCGGTTGTACAACTCGCGGCTCATCTCATGAGGAACGAGTTCGTCGTGTGTGCCGTGGATGTATAGAACCGGGACCTGCAAATCGCTCACCTTTTTTACGGAGTTAAACCGTTGATGGACGATGAGTTCAAGCGGAAAAATCCGGTAGGCAGTTGATTGGCGGGCCATATCCGAAATCGAAGTAAACGCGGCTTCTACAATTAAACCGCCGGCGTCAGGATGGTTCACCGCCAGCTGGATCGCCACGGCACCACCCATAGAGTGACCGTAGATAAAAATGGCCCCCGGATCGATATTCTTTTGCTCGACCAGGTAAGTCCAGGCAGCCTGGGCATCCGAATAAACCTGGGCTTCGGTTGGAAAGCCTCCATCACTTTTTCCATATCCACGATACGATACGAGTAAAACGGAAAAGCCCATCTGATGGAACCGGCGGGCATGGGTGATATTTGCTCCAATATTTAAGGCACTTCCGTGAAAATAAAGCAAATATCGATCGCCGGGAGTTTCAGCAGGTATCCACCAGGCGTGGATGCGTTCGTCTTTGCCGTTTCCATCATTCACAGTTACGTAGACATCCTCGAAGGATAACCGATATTCTGCCGGTGTCTTGGCAATAATGCGCTCAGGCCTGAAAATAAAATGCGCCTGCCGCGCCCAAATCCAAGTCGATGTAAATGCATAGATAGATACAACAGCAGCAGTCACTCCGATCAGCAATTTCCAGTTTGCAATTTTTTTTCCCATATTCGCCGTTTGCTCCTTGTGATTCAGTTTCTATCTGTCAACGTTCAACTCATAAGCATAGATTATGCATTAAAACCGAATGTTCAATTTGTAACCAGCAGAGGTATAGTGATGCGCAAAAACCATACGAAACAGAAATCTTCGATGAAATTTTCAAGAAATGCCATATAGTGTAAGAATTTCAGGTCTGTGTCTAATTTTAGACATAACTGCTAGATAATAGTTTTATCCTATCGTTCTACTCATGTTTTTCCCATATTGATTTTCGAAATCGGATGAAAATCTTCTTGTGAGAAAATAGTGTGAACGTGGAGATACACGCGATCTGGCAACCATTAGACCTGCTTACTCTTTGCCCTTCTGGTTCCCAGTTTTTAAATTTATTCCCCTTTGGGATAGGTGATCGAATGAAATACTACCGAGAAAAAGATACCGTGCAGATTCCAAAGTTTCTTACATTACCGCTAATTCTGATTCTGGTTATGGGGTGTCAGACAATGAAGCCGATTTACACAGTTGAGGTCATGGACCTGAAGCGTTTCATGGGAGACTGGTATGTCATCGCCAGTATACCAACATTTATCGAAAAGGGTGCTTACAATGCGATGGAATCCTACAAGCTCAATGAAGACGGAACCGTGGCCACCACCTTCAAATTCAACAAAGGCAGTATGGACGGTCCCCTCAAGAAGTACACTCCCCGAGGGTTTATCGAGGATAGATCTTCAAACGCTGTCTGGGGTATGCAGTTTATCTGGCCATTCAAAGCAGAGTATAGAATTATTCTCCTCAGTGATGACTATTCGACAACTGTTATCGGCAGAACCAAGCGGGACTATGTATGGATTATGGCCAGAAAGCCTGCAATCTCCGACGCGGAATACACTTCTATTTTGAATTTTCTGCAAGAGCAGGGATACGACATCCAAAAACTGAGAAAAGTCCCCCAGAGAATTCAACATGAATAAAACAGCCTGCAATATACAACCTGTTGCCAAAGTTACGATGCGCCCTTTTTTGACGATATTCGCATTAATGTTTACGGTTATTGGAATAACGGCCATGCCGGTATTAGGCCTGATAATTGCCATGCTTATGTTTGTCACAGATTGACTTCTTGCGGCTCTTCGCGCAGCGATGATTCTGATTCAATGACAACATACCGTCATTCGGACAGGAGAAAATTTTTGATACAAAAACGGACCATCGGTATAGTCGGTACGGGTAATGTCGGTATTGCCGCTGCTTACGCCATATTCATGCGGGGGCTCGCCAGTGAGATTATCCTTATTGACAAAAATGCGAAGCGAGCTGAAGGCGAGGCCATGGATCTGATGCACGGGCAGGCGTTTTTTGAAACTATCACCGTGCGGGCCGGAGATTACCGGGACCTCTCTTCAGCGCAGCTGGTCGTCATCACGGCCGGTGTAGCCCAGAAACCGGGCGAGACCCGTCTCGATTTGCTGAATCGAAACGCAGCAGTCTTCAAAGAGATCGTCAATGAATTGGATCAACACTCGCCCCGATCGGTGCTCGTGATTGCCAGCAATCCGGTGGACATTCTCACTTACGTCACGCAGAAAATCAGCCGGAGAGATCCCTCCCGGGTGATCGGAACCGGTACCATGTTGGATACAGGGCGGTTTCGGGTCCTGTTGGGACGACATTACGGTGTCGATCCCCGATCAGTGCATGCCTATATTCTCGGAGAGCACGGAGATACCGAGGTGCCGGTCTGGAGTATGGCCAATATCGGAGGTGTTCGATTAGTTGACAATTCTGTTTTGGGGAAACCCTTCCAGGTGGAAGAAATGAACCGGCTTTTCGAACAGGTGCGCGATGCCGCCTATGAGATTATCGATCGCAAGGGATATACCAATACTGCCATCGGAGTTGCCATTGTGCGTCTAGTCCAGGCGGTGCTCGAGGATCAGAAAAGCG
>CAMYNZ010000417.1 GCA_947259865.1 uncultured Desulfobacterales bacterium
CCAGTTGTTTGCGGATATTTTCGATCTCCAAAAATTCAATGATTCCCTCCACGGCTTCGCGGTGCCCGATCTCCTCCTTCTGACTCAATCCCCAGTAAACAGCCTGGGAGAAAAAGTTGGCATGCATCTTCTGGGTTCGACCCACCATAATGTTGCACCAGGTATCCATCCCTTTGAAAAGGGCCAGATTCTGAAAGGTCCTGGAAATTCCCATGGCCGCCACATGGTGGGGTTTCCTTTTCAGGGGTTGTTCCTGGCCCTCGAAAAATATGCGGCCCGCGTCAGGTGTGTAAACCCCGTTAATAACATTCAGCATGGTGGTTTTGCCGGCGCCGTTGGGCCCGATAATGGCCATAATTTCCCCGGGATACACCTCCAGGCTCACCCCGTTGAGGGCCTTCAGGCCGCCGAAACTAATGTGGATATCTTCCACGGCCAGCAATGGTTCTGTTTTCTGGGTCATAATCTGCCTGCCTGTTTAAAATGTTTCAGAATCTCGAATCCTGAGGTTTGCCTTCATATGTGTTGTGCGGCCATCCTCGTAAGTAAAGGTTGCATCCACCGCCACACTATCCTGATCCGAGTAAAGGGCGTCGATAAGTTTGTCATATTTTTCAGCAACGAACTTTCTGCGCACTTTTCTCGTCCGGGTTATTTCTCCGTCATCGGGATCGAGCTCTTTGTGTAGCAGCAGGAATCGTTTGATCTGAGCCCCTTTGAGTTTTTCATCCTCGCTCAGGCTCTGGTTTACCCTTTTGACAGCCTCATAAACGAGGTCATACACCTCGGGTTTTTGGGCCAGATCGGTATAGCTTGTATAAGGGATATGTCTTCGTTCGGCCCAGTTGCCAACGGATCCGTAATCAATATCTATAAAAGCGGTGACACAGTCCATATCCATTCCGTGGGCTACGGCTTCTTTGATATAGGGGCTGAATTTAAGCTTGTTTTCGATGTATTTTGGGGCGAACAAGGTACCATCTGTCAATTTGCTGACGTCTTTGGCCCGATCGATTATCTTGAGATGTCCCTGCTTGGTAATATAGCCGGCATCCCCGGAAAGAACGTAGCCATCCACGAGTGTTTCCTCGGTGGCCTCCGGATTTTTATAATACCCCACGAAATTTCCGGGACTCTTGTAGGTAACTTCACCATTTTCCGAGATCTTTATGTCCACGCCCGGCACGGGCGTGCCGACGGTTTCAGAATCGATGTCGCCGTCTTTCTGAATGGACACCAGGGCACAGCTCTCGGTCATGCCGTAAAGCTGTTTCAGGTTAATTCCGAGGGAGCGGAAAAATTCAAATATCTCGGGTCCGATGGCCTCTCCCGCAGTGTAGGCCACCCGGACTTTTTTCATTCCGATGTTATCCGTAAGGGGGGCGTAAACGAGCAATTTACCGATCTGGTAGAGAATTTTCAGATTTAAGGGGACCGGTTTATTGGCTATCCGGATTTTTTCCGTCCGTTCGGCAACATTCATAAAATAATGAAACATCTTGCGTTTTATCCAGGCAGCGTCCTCCATTTTAATCATGACCTGGGTCAACATGTTCTCCCAGATTCGTGGCGGACAGAAGATAAATGATGGCCCGACTTCTCTCATATCGTTTACCACGGTGGAGGTATCTTCCGGGCAATTGGCCGTAAATCCGGCTGCCATTGCCATACAGAAAGAAAACATGTGATCACCGATCCAGGCCATGGGAAGATAGGCCATAATCTCTTCGTCATCGCTGAGGCTCTCAAAATCGATAAATCCCTTGGCAGCCTGGGCAACCGCACGGTGTAAAAGCAACACCCCTTTGGGGTTGCCGGTTGTACCCGAGGTATAAGCAATGATGGCCAGATCATCCAGATTGCATTTGTTGATCTCGTTTAAAAAATAATCGGGATTCTCTTCACCAAATTTTCGCCCCAGCTCCTGAACGTGGGCATAGGCCGTAAGAAACGGTTCAGTGTAATTGCGCATCCCTTTGGAATCGTCGTAGATAATGTATTCGAGCCTGGGGATTTCCTTTTTTAAGGAGAGAAGTTTATCGGACTGCTCTTGATCCTCGGCCAGGGCAAACTTTGCCTCTGAATGTTCGAGGATATAATGCAGTTCCTGTTCAATGGCATCCTGATATAGCGGCACAGGCACTCCGCCCAGGCATTGGGCGGCGGCCAACCCCCAATAGAGCTCGGGCCGGTTATCACCGATAATGGCGATCACATCACCTCTCTTGAAACCCAGAGAAGCCAGCCCTAAAGCTAAATCCCGGACCTGCTCAAGATAGTCCTGCCAGGTATAAGATTGCCAGATGCCGTAGTCTTTTTCACGGATGGCTATCTTGCTGTCACCATATTTTTTGGCGTTATCAAGCAGAATCTGTGGAAAGGTTTTGATGATATCGTTCATATTTGAAGTCTCCGCAGCGTTAATAGCTTCATATGTTTTTGAAAAAGAAATTGCAAAAGTGTTTTGATGATTTTATGGAAAAATGAGTGTGGCGTAGCACCCCTGATTGCGTTCAGACTTAAATAAAATGAGAGTTGTCCGTACACTCTCATTTAGCCTGCATGGCCTTGCAATGTGTGCGATGGGTTTAGCCGCTTTTGTTGTAATATACGAAGGCGTAATATCGCCCTGTCTTTCATTTCAGAATATAAAAATTAAACCATCGTGGTGGTGGATGAAAACTTGATGGATAATATCCGGTGAAGACCGATATTGAGTGGGTCCTTCAGCATTAGCGTGGCTGAAGGATATATAATCCAAGTTGTCCGACCGTTTTAGTAGATTGAATTCATTGTTGTCAAGGGAAATTTATTTTGTGAACGAGATCCATAATTTTCAGACCCTTAATAATAATTTTTTCTGTTTTTGGTGACAAACAATATGAGGAGCACTCCGTGCTGCGGTTATGGATCAGATGCTGGATGCACGATTCAGGATCCAGGATACTGGATGCAGGATACACGATGCTGCCAATTGTGGCATCAATAATCGTTTTCACGATATTGTCGTTTTTGATTCCAGTTTGACCTGTTTATGAAGTTAAAAACCTTGACCACCTTCAAATTCATGAATTCCGGGACATCCGAAGTTCAAAGAATGCTCATCAGCAGGATCATTGCCCGGGGAGCAGGGAGGTAATCAATATTCTAAGCTGGTCAATCAGCAATAGACAATCTTCAATAAAACTAGAAGCTGTCTCAAAAATAGCAGATCGCGTT
>CAMYNZ010000418.1 GCA_947259865.1 uncultured Desulfobacterales bacterium
TTTGGCGTGGCTTGTCCGCCTTTGGCGTGGCTTGTCCGCTTCTGGAGCAGCTTGTCCGCCTCTGGCGTGGCTTGTCCGCCTCTGGCGTGGCTTGTCCGCCTCTGGCGTGGCTTGTCCGCCTCTGGCGTGGCTTGTCCGCCCCTGGCGTGAATATCCCAAAGGACAAACAAAATGAACCTCAGTATGCTTTTGAGCAAAACTGCCCGGCTATTTCCGGATAAACCGGCCATCATCTATGACGATCGGCAGCTGACCTATGCGCAATTCAACGCTCGTGTCAACAGGCTCGCCAATGCTTTTCAGCGCCTGGGCCTGCGAAAAGGAGATAACGTCTCGATTCTTCAGTATAACTATCCCGAAACATACGAATCCATTTTTGCCTGTTTCAAAGCCGGATTGGGTGCGGTGCCGATTAACTTCAGGCTGCACCCCAAAGAGTTCGCATTTATTATTGATCACTCGGAGTCCCGTGCGGTAATCCTCTCGCCCGAATTCAACCAAACGATTATGGAAGTCCGCGATCGAATTTCCAAGACAAAGCACCTGATCGCGTTAAAGGGGGCCTCGGGCGAACTTATGGATTATACGGCCCTGATCAGCGGCGAATCCGACCGTTGCGCTGATGCCGAGGTCGACCCCGAAGATTTGGCCTGGCTCTTTTACACTTCCGGAACTACGGGGATGCCCAAGGGCGCCATGCTGACCCATCGCAATCTGTTGGCCATGACCATGAATTTTTATGCGGATATCGCACCGGGGTTCTCCCCCGACGACGTTGTATTGCATGCAGCACCCTTATCGCACGGCAGCGGGCTTTACGGTCTGCCCAACATCGGCAAAGGTGGGACCATGGTTATTCTGGCTTCGAAGTCCTTCGATTCGAAGCTGGTATTTCAAACCATAGAAAAGCACCGGGTGACCAACATGTTCGTTGCGCCGACCATGATCAAAATGCTGATCAACCATCCGGCAATGGACCGCTACGACCACAGCTCGCTCAGATACCTCAATTATGGGGGTGCACCCATACTGGTGGCGGATTTAAAATCGGCGATCGATAAACTGGGGCCCTGTTTGGTTCAGCTATACGGGCTGGGCGAGTCCCCTATGACTATCACCTATCTGCCCCAGCGGGATCATATTATTGAGGGTACGCCTGCGCAGGAGAAACGACTGGCGTCGGCCGGAATCCCCCGCACCGATGTGGAAGTAAAAATCTTCGACCAAAATCAACAGGAACTTCCGAGCGGGCAGATCGGCGAAATCGTTACCCGATCCGACCTGGTGATGAAAGGTTACTGGAAAAACCCCGTAGCCTCTGCGGATACGATAAAAAATGGATGGTTGCACACCGGCGATGTCGGCTACCTTGACCCAAACGGATACCTCTTTATCATGGATCGTTCCAAGGATATGATCATCAGCGGCGGTGAAAACATTTATCCGCGGGAAATCGAAGAAGTGCTCATCCATCATCCGGCTGTCCACGAGGTAAGTGTCATCGGTGTTCCGGATCCCGACTGGGGGGAGGCTGTCAAAGCCGTGGTGGTGCTTGTACCCGGAGAAAAAGCGACCCAGGAGGAACTGATTGCATTTTGCAGGGACAACATTGCCAGTTACAAAAAACCGAAATCGGTCGACTTCGTGGAGGAGCTTCCGAAAAGCAACTACGGCAAAATCCTCAAACGAGAACTCCGGGAGAAATACCAGAAACACAGTAATATTTATCACTGACCCAATAATATCCTTCCTGGATCAACACCCGTATCCGCCTGCCTATCAATCCTGGATTACCTGTTTGCTTTCGCGCCTTCACTTCCTATAGCTAATTTAGCAAGACTTTTTATCGGCGCGTCAATTGGCGTGGCCTGGGTTTCTATATTAAAACTTTCGACCCGGTGGTTCAGGCCGCAGTGCTTTGCTATTTCGACCGGATTGGCGCTCTCTCTGGGCGTGTGCGGCGCCTTAACTGCAGGTGTGGAAGATGGGGGTCAAAGCTTGAATAGTGAATAAAATCAATTAAAATTTACATTTAGATTTTTAAAACCCTGCCGATTGCTATTCATCCTTCATTCCAAAAACCTTTACTCATACAATAAAGTTCCATTAAAAATTTCCGATTAGTCTAAAGATTAATTCACAATTCAAGCTTTGACCCCGATATGTTCATATCTCAAGTCTAACCAAACTTTGGATATTCTCAATAAAAAGGGCATTCCCCCATAATTCGATGGAATGCCCCTTTTTAACTCAAAATTTTAGATCTAAGACACAGTCACATTTGCTGCAGCAGGACCTTTTTGACCCTGCTCAATGTCAAAAGTAACTCGGTCGCCTTCATCAAGAGACTTGAAACCGGTCGCATTGATCGCTGAATGATGAACGAATACGTCCGGGCCATCTTCCTGCTCAATAAAGCCGAACCCTTTGCCGCTGTTAAACCATTTTACAGTTCCATTAGCCATTGTAGCACCCTCCTTTCAAAAAGATTATCATAGTTTCAAACTTCAGGTGGCCACTTTGACAAATGAAAAAATGGAACTTTCCTTTAGAACGAAACCAGCCCGCCAATTAAGAACGGGCTTTTATTGAGTGGTCACATGGTAACTATTATTTCTTTAAAGTCAACTTATATGTGATAAAATACCATTCGTTCTGTAGTTCTTTGATGACAGGGTAAATTAGTTATCTCACAAAAGTATGCAAATGATACAATCTGATTGTATTTGTAGATAATTTGTCTTAATCTAAAAACAGAATAGATTTTAGCCCTAAATCTAATGACCCTCAGATGCCATACCGATAATGTTTATTTTCCAACTTTGGAAAGCATCGCAAGTGCTGTATGGCCAAATTTGAGGATTGGTATTCCGGCAGTCATACCATAACAAAATTATGCGCAATTAATTACAACGCTGTGCTAAGGGCTCACAAAAAAATAATTTCACATTTTATACGCCGATGCATCCCGCCTGGCGGCGTTGCGAAAGCTCGGCATATCCAGATATTCCTGCGTTTTCGCGCCTTGCCAGACGGGCGCCCCAACGCCTAAAATTGTGAACTTATTTTTTCGTAAACCCTAAACAGGAGTTTATCCATGCCAAGAAAATTCGGACAGGATATTATTCGTCGCTGGAAAGAAAATCCGGTAATCACCTCTGAGGATATCCCCTTTAAGTGTCATGATATGTATAATGCCGGTTGTATTAAGATTGAC
>CAMYNZ010000419.1 GCA_947259865.1 uncultured Desulfobacterales bacterium
CTTCCACCAATGGTCAGCTTATGCCGCCGATCATGGGCGCGGCCGCATTCGTGATGGCCGAGATGATTGGAATTTCTTACTTCGAAGTCGTCAAGGCGGCCTTTATCCCGGCCATTTTATCTTACACCGCCATCTTTTCCATTGTTCATCTCGAGGCCATCAAAGAAAACATCCGGGGTCTCACCAAAGAAGAAACCCCGGAGTTTATAAAGACGATTCTATCGGGGGTTCACTATCTTATCCCGCTGATCATTCTGTGCTACCTGCTTCTGATCGTTTTCTGGACGCCAACCACATCCGCCTCCTGGGCCATTCTGGCCGGTATAGTTGTGGCCATCGGCAATAACTTTTTCCGGACGTATTATCTTTTTCCACGCCGACAGGCCCGGGACGAGGAAACCGGCGAACCGGCTTATTTTGACTATTTGGACCGGCCCCGGGGTTTTCTCACACGACGGATTCGATCTGAACTTTTGGGTACCCTGGAGGCCGGCGCCAGAAACATGGCCGGTGTGGCCGCCGCCTGCGCCTGCTGCGGCATTATCATCGGCGTGGTTACCCTAACCGGCCTGGGTCTCAAGATGGCTGTTTTTATCACCACTCTGGCCGGGGGTAGTCTCCTGTTGACCCTGATTTACTCGGTGTTTGCCTGTATCATTCTGGGAATGGGGCTGCCGACCACCGCAACCTATATCGTCATGGCGGCCATGACGGCACCGGCCATTATGACGCTCAGCCAGGACATGGGTCTGGGGCTGCCTGTTCTTGCGATTCATCTTTTCGTTTTTTACTACGGTATTGTTGCCGATGACACACCACCGGTGGGGCTTTGCGCTTATGCGGCGGCCGGCCTCGCCGGCTCGGACCCGATTAAAACCGGATGGAAGTCCTTCCGGCTGGATCTGGCCGCTTTTACCCTGCCGTTTATGTTTGTCTACAACACCAAACTGCTGATGATTAACACCAACTTGACGGAGTTGCTTTACATTATACCGGTTTCGATCGTCGGCATGTTCTGCTGGTCGGTTTTTATCCAGGGGCACTGGGTGGTCAAGACCTACATCTGGGAGCGGCTGATATTCCTGGGGCTGGCCTTTCTGCTGGTCAACCCGTCCAATCTTAATATCGCCGGTGTTCACGTGAATCAGCATCAGGCCAATGCCGTCGCCGTTGCTATCCTGGTGGCCATCTATTTTTGGCAGCGTAACCGAAAGGCCAGAACAGCCGTTGCTACCGCACAGGTAACCCCGACCTGATAATCGGTCATCATCAAGAATTCAGTATCCAGTATCTTGCCCACTGCGGTGTAAATGATCGTTTTCAGTTTTGGTTCAAAGTTCTGGGTTCAAGGTTCAAAGTTAAAAAATAGATATCATCCTTATCTCAACCTGGAACGTTGAACTTTGAACCCTGAACCTTTTTTGTTCCGGCTCGTCCTGTTTGGGATACTTAAATTACGTTTCGATGCACGTATCATGACTTGGGCCAACATAGGTCCACAGTGTGGATTTGGAGTCATTACCCCTCCCGCTTGTTCTCGCCCCGCCTGATGTTTATCTTGTAGATCAAAAATGTTTTACAGGAGTTTGTTTATGGATCTGGAACGATTTCCACGCCGACGGTATACGGCTTGCATTACGCCCATAGAAAAATTACCCCGATTTTCAGCGGTCCTCGACGGGCCGGATATTTATATCAAGCGGGATGATCTTCTGGGTCTGACGGGCGGTGGCAATAAAACCCGAAAACTGGAATTTGTCGTCGCCGATGCCCTGGAAAATGGATACGATACCCTGATCACCTGTGGGGCGGTCCAGTCCAATCATTGCCGGTTAACCCTGGCCGCTGCTGTCAAAGAAGGGCTGAATTGTCGGTTGGTGATTGAAGAAAGAGTACCGGGAACTTTTGATCCCAAGGCCAGCGGTAACTATTTTTTGTTTCGGCTGTTGGGGGCCGAAAAGATCAAGTTGGTTCCGGCCGGCAGCGACGAAGTCGAGGAAATGCAGAAACTGGCGGATGAGGCCGTCAAGGAGGGGCGCAAACCCTATATCGTTGACGGCAGTTCAGCTTCGGCCTTGAGTGCCCTGGGTCATGTGGCCTGTGCCGAGGAAATTCTCACCCAATTATTTGAACAGAGCCTTCGCATTGATCACGTGATCTGCCCCAGTGGCAGCGGGGGGACGCACGGTGGACTGGTGACCGGATTCTTCGGCACCAACAGCCATATACCCGTGACCGGAATCAATGTCAGGCGTTCCCGGGCACGCCAGGAAGAAAAAGTATATGCGGTTGTCAAAAGAACCGCAAAGTTACTCGGAATTGCCGGGCGAATTCCCCGGGATATCATTTCCTGTGTGGATGAATATTACCTGCCGGGATACGCACTGCCAAATCCTGAGATGATAGAGGCGGTAACGCTGCTGTCCAGAACCGAGGCCATTCTGCTTGATCCGGTTTACACCGGCAAGGCCATGGCCGGATTGATCGGGCTGGTCCGCAAAGGGTATTTCAAGAAAGGAGAAAATGTTTTATTTCTCCATACCGGCGGATCCCCGGCCTTATTTTCTTATCTGGAAACTTTTTATGATGCGGGAATTTAACTATGGGAGCTAAAAAAGACAATCCCATCGGGATGTTCGATTCCGGTCTGGGCGGTGTCAGTTGTTTGGGTCAGGGGATTCACATGCTGCCCAATGAAAGATTCGTTTACTTTGGAGATTCGGGAGTTGAGCCTTATGCGCTTTTACCGGAAACAGCGGTGAAAAAACACTGTTTCAAGGCCTGCGATGTATTGGTGGAAAAAGGCGCAAAGGCCATTGTGGTTGCTTGTAATACTGCCACCGGTGTTGCCATTGCCGATTTGAGAAAGCGCCATGACATACCCGTCCTGGGCACCGAACCGGCGATTAAACCGGCGGTGTGCTTCGGTTTGCCAGGCAAAATTGTCGTGATGGCAACCGGCATGACTCTGCAAAGCAAGATGATGGATACGCTCATAGACAGATTTGGTGCCGGTTGTGACTTCGTAAAGCTGCCGTGCAGAAAAATTATAACCCTGGTGGAATCCGGAATCATCGATGGTAGTGAAATAGAGGACAGCATCCAAACCTGCTTTAAAGGGCTGGACGCCGGCGCCATTTCAGCGGTTGTCATTGGATGCACCCATTTTGGATTTTTAGAAAACTCTTTAAAGAAAGTGCTGGGGGATCACATT
>CAMYNZ010000420.1 GCA_947259865.1 uncultured Desulfobacterales bacterium
GTGTTGTCAGATCAAGTTGTATCCTAATTTGAAAAATGAAAGATTGAATCTTGGTCATTGCAGTTTAATCACTAATCAAGAAGCGACCCCTACACAATTATCACATCAATATATCAATACCCGTACCTGAATACGTTTTCCCAACGTGCCTCACTTCCCCCCATACCTTGAAAGGTTCGAATGAAAAAGGCAGAGCCATAAAGACTCTGCCTTTTGTTTTTGCATTACCCTAACAACTTAATAGCTTCACTAACTTTATAACACGCCCGGATATCGTAACTGTAGCCCGGTACATCGTAAAACTGAATATAAACTTTAGCGATGGCATCAAATGCTTCTTTAACTTTGGAATCATCGACCTCTAATATGGAAATGTTCTTAAAACCTGCATCGGTTGTGGAATAAACATAATTCCCTTTTCCCCTAATATATTCGGGTAGTCGAGGTATCTTCATGAAACGCTTAGTAACCTCCATACCACTTTGTATGGGATAGTACGAAAAACAAATAATAATCATTTTTAACCTCCTCTTTGAAAAAAAACAGTTTCATCCAAAAGATTTGATCGTACTTTTTTGCAAACGCCTAATGATCAATAAACACGTTGAACATTGCTATAAAAAAGCCTCCAAAAAGGACATCGTGATCCCAATGGAGGCTCAATAAAGGGAATTTCAGGGCCTTTATTTTTAAAAATTGTTTCATGACCTGCTTGGTGCTAGTATTTTTTTTAATGAAAAAGATTCATCAAAAAACAAACACAGCGGCGAGAATCGAGAACAAGGTCAACTGAAGACTATATCTAAATCGAAAATCGGATTAACTAATATATGGCGGTGAATTTGAGAATCAGACAAAGACGTGAACCGCAGAATACGAGGGGAGTTGCAACATTTTTTATCGGGTTTAGTATTAAAACCAGACGTCGCAGTGAGAATCCTTATATTACGAAATATGATAAACTACTTTATATGTCAAATAAAAAAACATTGAATCTGAAATAGGCAACGCTGGTGAAAAATTGACTTTTATATGCCTAACTGCCCCCAACGTTATGTATCCAAAAACTAAAAACCCCGAATCTCGGATTGAGAAACGGGGTTTCTTGATTTCAATTCATGGCGCCCTCTGGTTTTGGGTTAGCGCATTTAAATCTATGGTTGATTCTTTAACATAGCATTCCTTTTAGAGTCAATAACTGAGAAATTTGAATGTTGATATTTCATGGATTTCCCCGAGCTTAAGCAGTTTATGCAATTCAAATATTATATCAATATCCGTCCCCGACATCGCAAAATGCTAAGCACTTTCAGCACCAGCGTCCCCCTTCACATACTTAGTGTTCTCAGTACATCTCGTATTTAACCAGCCTGCCGTCAAGCCTGCCGGCCTTGATCGGTTTTTTCCATGATGCTTTCAACCCGATTTTTTTGATATACTCCCGTTCCCCGAAATAAATAAAAGCGGCCGAGCCTTTGCATTTCTGTTTCAGAAAATCGCCGAGATTTTTATAAAACACTTCAAGGTTCTCGTCTCTCCCCATCCGAATGCCATAAGGCGGATTGGTTACAATTACATGCCCTTCAAGAGCGGGCAGCTTTCTGAAGTCCGCCCTTTCGACGCTTACATTATTTCCGTGATGGAGTCCCATCAGGTTTATCCGCGCCGCGCTGACAGCCTCCGCGGACACATCGCTGCCCGCAATCAGCCCTTTCGGCAGTTTCCGGATGCGTCCGTCGGCCTCTTTTTTTACCTGCTTCCAGACAGGGCTGTCAAAGTCGGGCAGAAACTCAAAACCGAATTGATTCCTGAAAATACCCGCAGGAATATTGCTATACCGCATGAGCGCTTCACACAAAACGGTTCCCGAACCGCACAAAGGATCATAGAAAGGAACACAACCGTCCCATCCGCTGAATCGGATAATCGCGGCGGCAATGGTTTCCTGCATCGGCGCCGAAACGGTCTCCTCTCTGTATCCTCTCCGGTGAAGCGCGCCGCCTGACGTGTCGAGGCTTATTACTGCCTTATCGTGTCTGATATGAAGGTTTAGCAGGATATCCGGATTCCTTACCGACACATCCGGACGCTGACCGGTTTTTTCTTTGAAATAGTCGGCAACCGAATCTTTAAGGCGGAGGGCAGCGTACTTTGAATGCGAAATCGCGCTGTCGGAAACAGTCCCCGACACGGCAAAGGTATTGCCTTCCGCAAAAAAATCTTCCCACTCGATCTGCTTGGCCTTCTGATACAGCGTATCGGTATCATGACAAGCGAATGTTATTAACGGCGCAAGGCACCGTGAAAGAAGCCTGGTCAGATAATTAATTCGATACAGGGTTGATTTGTCCGCCTTGAAACGAATTCCGCTGTATTCCGGCCTGACATCTTCGGCGCCGAGTTCAGATAGTTCCTGCGCGCCGTCTTCTTTTAAGCCTTCGGCTATCTGGGCAAAATAGCGGCAATCCTTCTGATACTGATATACCGCCGCTTGTCGTTTTTCTCTTCGAAGGCGTTTGACCCAATCCGCTGATACCATTTTTCACCGCTTTCGTTTCAATCGGAACCGGAAAGAACGGTCGAGATATTGCTTGATCACTTCAAACCTTACGCAGTACTAGAGTAATCGGGGTCGCATATTAAATGTTAAATATTCATAATTTCCTCTTGTGAAATACAAAACCCCAGGTCTTCTATCGAGAAATAGGATTTAGGTTAGCGCATTTAAATCTATGGTTGATTCTTTAACATAGCTGCCTTTTTGAGGTCAATAATGGAAAAATTCGAATGATTATATTCCACGGATATCCACTACCTTAAACAATTTACACGTTCCAACTATCATATCAATATATCAATACCCGTCCCTGAATACCTAAATACATCGGGTGAATTCAAGTTGCAAATGCACTATGAATAGCTTGTTGAATGAAATAGATATGAACGATATACTATTATTGGATGGTTCTTATTGGCTCTTCTGTTGTTAACGCTCCACCCCTCTGGGAAAAACATAAATGATGTTACGAAATCCAAAGATACTGCCGATATGCTGCCTGTTCCTTATTTTAGGCATGACTGCCTGTGATTACGGCACCGTAAAAAAAGATTCCCCCGTTGCTCAAAAAGGCGTGCTGGATTTATCCCGGTGGAATTTTCAAAAAGACGGCACCGTTGAACTCAAAGGCGAGTATGTATTCTATTGGAAGCAGCTTCTGGGACCCCACCTGCCGAATCCTCAGGCAGCCGGCCATTCCTTGTCGTATATTTCGGTTCCAGGTGATTGGAACGGCTACAAAACAGATGGCATACCCGCGCCCGGCCACGGATATGCCACGTATCACTTGAGAATCATCCTTCCTGAACCCGAACAGCCCATGGCGCTTAAGGTATATGAATTACAAACTGCGGCCAATATATTCGTCAACGGCCGAAAGGTACATTCCATTGGCACGGTGGGCAAAACACCAGAGGCATCCAAACCCGGATTAGATCCTGAAGTTATCAAGCTTACACCTCCGGGAACGCAGATCGATGCTGTTTTCCAAATATCCAATTACGCCCATAGCAGGGGAGGACTCCCGGAAAAAATAATACTGGGAACGCGCGATCAACTTGAACAGGTCGGTTTAAAGACAATCGCCTATAACGTGTTTATACTTGGCGGTATTCTGATGATAGGCCTATATCATCTGGGAATCTACGCCCTCAGACGGTATGAGCGTTCCCCCCTTTATTTCGGTTTTTTCTGTATCCTCATAGCACTCCGTCTGCTGACATCCGGCGAACGCTATCTGATAGAAATTGCCCCCGGCATTCCCTGGGAGGTCTTTTACAAACTGGAATACCTGAGCTTCTACCTTGCCGTTCCCGTCTTCGTTCAGTTCGTCTATTCCCTGTTTCCCGATAAATTCCCACGAACCGTCGCCAACATCTTCACGACGATCGGGATTGCCTTTTCCGCCATTGTGATCCCGTTCCCGGCGCGCTGGTATACGCATACCTTGAATGTATATCATGTCTTTACCCTGGTTCTTTTTACCTATGGTATCGTTACGCTGGTGATGGCCTCGATTAAAAAGGATACCAGGGCCCTTTTATTTCTGGCAGGTTTCCTTGTGCTGTTTCTGACCACCCTGAACGATATACTCCATTCAGAGAATTTCATCCACACCGGGTATATGGTGCATATTGGGCTCTTTATCTTCATCTTTTCCCAGGCATTTCTCCTGTCTATGCTTTTTGCCAAAGCATTCGACACCATCGAAAAACAGCGGATCAGCCTGAGCCGGACCAACACCGTCCTGGAAAGGGAAATTCAGGACCGCAAGCAGGCAGAGAAAGATGCCGGAGCGGCCAGGAAATCGGCTGAAATCGCCAATAATGCGAAGAGTGATTTCCTTGCCAATATGAGTCATGAGCTTCGAACTCCTCTAAATCATATTATCGGGTTCACCGAACTTCTGCTGGACCAGCACTTCGGCACACTGAACGAGACCCAGGATGAATATCTGCAGGATGTACATGGCAGCAGCAGGCATCTGCTCTCTTTGATCAATGACATTCTGGATCTTTCTAAGATCGAATCAGGTAAACTGGAACTCGAACTCACGGAATTTCCTCTCAACGAGGTATTGAACAACAGCACGTTGATGTTCAGGGAAAAGTCAATAAAACACGACATTGATCTGTCGGTTCAGCTGGATGACATTCCGGAACACATTACCGGTGATGAAAGAAAGATCAAACAGATTATCTATAACCTGTTGGCCAATGCCATCAAATTTACCCCGGATGGCGGCAAAGTCTTGCTGCAAGCCCGGGCGTGTCCCATGGACGGCCAGTTCCGGAAAGGGGTAAAAATAAGCATTTCAGACACCGGTATCGGTATGCATTCCGAGGACCTGGTGCGGATATTCAGACCCTTTGAACAGATAGAAATGACAATCAGCAGGCGATTCCAGGGCACGGGCCTGGGATTGTCACTGACCAAACAGCTGGTTGACCTCCATGGTGGAAAGATCTGGGCGGAAAGCAAGGGAGAAGGAGAGGGGACATTGTTTCATGTGGTCATTCCCCAGCGATAAGGTGGCCTGACCTATACTTGAATGGACAGACATGAAATATGAGTCAGACCTCTCTTAACAGAATGGTTTCACAACATTTCAAACTCTATATGCGCCGTTGATGAGTTGGAGACATTCAAATGAAAGGCAGCGCAGGAAATTTGGCGCGGAGTACGAGACTCAAGTATTACGAGTCGAACATGCGTAAGAAGGTTTCAAGAAGAGCCATAGCCGCAAAAAATAATACAATCCATGCAGGAAATATCATCACCCACGCTAAAGATACAACCGTCATGAACGCCTCTTCATTGATGCCCTGGAAAATCGGCAAACTGGGAACCTGGTAAAACAAGTAAATGGAACCAGCACCGGACCCGATGAAAAACAATATAGCCAGACATCGATACATTTTTGATCTGTTAATGATAAATTTCATTGCTGCACGGCTATTTGATAAGAATTACCTTTTCAGATCCGAATGCAGAGAATTTTTGAGATCGTGTGCTATAGGAAAGTAAGTAACAGTGTCAAATCTTTATCAGTGATTAATATCTATCAAGCTTATAGGCAAGGGGGGACATTCTCATATACAAACATTCTAATAGGATTATAAAAAACCCCTCCTCCCAGTCAAAGAAGCGGGGTATTTTTTCACACCAAGGCGCCTTTCCATTCTGCGGCAATCAATGTTATTTGTTTAACCCCTAACCGTGCCTGCCCAGTTAAATTTTTCAAAGAAAAGAAGCGCAGCGAACTTGTGCGCCTCAGGTGCGTTTAACCGGGGCTTGCCCAGTTAAATTCTTCTCAGAAGAGGAGCGCAGCGAACTTGTGCGCCTCAGGTGCGTTTAACCGGGGAACCTTTTTTCTATCATGGCACCCTCTGGTTTTGGGTGAGCGCATTTACATCTATG
>CAMYNZ010000421.1 GCA_947259865.1 uncultured Desulfobacterales bacterium
CCCTGATTCCGGCCATTCCCAAATATATCCAACCCTGGGAAGGTCCCAAAGACAACCGTGCCCGTAAATATCCCATCCAGCTGGTCAGCCCCCATTCAAAATCCCGCGTCAATTCTCAGTTTGATAACATTCCGCTTTTGAAAAAAAAGGCGGACGATAATCTGTGGATCAGTCCTGAAGATGCCCGCAACAGAGGCATTAATGACGGTGACAGGGTCATCGTATACAATGATCGCGGTTGTCTGCGTTCGATTGCAAAGGTAACCGGCCGCATTCGGGCCGGGGTTGCCAGCCTGGAGGCGGGTGCCTGGTACAGGCCGGATGGCAGCGGCATTGATAACGGCGGCTGCGTCAATGTCCTCACCCTGGATGCGATGTCTCCCGCCGGCGCATTTGCCTGCAACAGCTGTCTGGTTCAAATCAAGCGCCACAAAGGCATCCGAGGGCCGGGCAAGGCCTGCAAACCTTGAGGTAATTCGGATCATATCTATAGTTTTCACTCGTCCTTTTTCCGGTCTGCACATATACTTATCAGGTTCTAAAATTTTAAATTATTTTCTCCAAATTATAACTTGAAATTCAAATCAAATGATGCTAGCTAAACTTGGTCGAATTAGAAAAGGAGAAGCTTTTTGGGATTAACACTTCAGAACGTTGAAAAGCTCGTAGGCCGTGAGACTTACCTAAAAGATATCAGCCTATCGTTCGAGAGTGGTTCCCGTAATGTAATTTTAGGCCGCACCCTTGCCGGTAAAACATCCCTGCTGCGGATTATGGCCGGCATAGATCGTCCCACCCACGGAAAAATTCTGATCGATGGCCAAGATGTCACCGGCCTATCGGTGCGCAAACGCAGCATCGCCATGGTCTACCAGCAATTTATTAATTACCCCTCTCTCAACGTTTATAAAAATATTGCGTCACCCCTGAAAGTCAGGGGTGTGCATAAAACCGAAATCGACCGGCGTGTTCGCGAAACTTCTGAAATGCTGCATGTAGATGATTTGCTTGACCGTCTGCCGGCCGAGCTCAGCGGTGGGCAGCAGCAGCGTATAGCCATCGCCCGTGCCCTGGTTAAAGACGCCCAGCTGCTGCTGTTGGACGAGCCCCTGGTCAATCTGGATTATAAGCTGCGCGAAGAGCTCCGGACTGAACTTCAGGAGATTTTCGAACAGCGCGAGGCAGTCGTTGTTTATACCACTACGGAGCCCACCGAGGCGTTGATGCTGGGCGGCAATGTTGTCCTTCTCGATGAAGGACGGATTCTGCAAACCGGCCTGACCCACGAAGTTTATCACAATCCGGCAACCACCAAAGTGGCGGAAGTTTTCAGTGACCCCCCCATTAACTACCTTGCTTGCGCCGTTCAAGGGCAAAAGGCCTGTCTGGGTGAAGTGACCGAATTTCCGTTGACCAGCCATCTGAAATCATTGCCTGCGGCACAATACATTTTTGGTGTTCGCTCCAATCACCTGTCTTTGAAACAAAACAGCGCCGAAGACACCGAAATCCATACAAAAGTGGAATTGGCCGAAATCAGTGGGTCGGAAACCTTCATCCATGTCATCTATGACAGCTCCCGGTTGGTGGTCCAGGAAGATGGAATCCATACCCTTCGGATTGGAACCGAAATATCGATTTATGTCAATCCAAGTAGTTTTTTTGTTTTCGATGAAGCCGGTGGCTTAGTGGCATCACCCAAACCGAATACCCTTGAAAAGCGCTCAAGATAGGAGCCCGTCATGGCGCGTATCGAATTAAATGAGATCGCCCACAGCTATATTGCCAATCCAAAGCATGAATCCGACTACGCGCTCAAACGCATTCATAACGAATGGGAAGACGGCGGTGCATATGCCTTACTCGGCCCTTCCGGATGCGGTAAAACCACCCTGCTCAATGTCATATCCGGTTTGTTAACCCCCAGCAAGGGACGCGTGTTATATGACGGAAAGGATGTGACCGACCTGCCCCCTGAAAAGCGCAATATTGCCCAGGTATTCCAGTTTCCCGTCCTTTATGACACCATGTCGGTTTACAATAATCTGGCATTTCCGCTTCGCAACCGAGGCATTCAAGAAGACGAAGTTAAAAAACGGGTCCTGGACGTGGCCGAAATTCTCGACCTGACACCTTTTATTAACAAGAGGGCTGCCGGATTGGGAGCTGATGCCAAGCAGAAAATTTCATTGGGAAGGGGTTTGGTCAGAAGCGACGTGGCGGCCATTCTGTTTGACGAACCGCTTACCGTGATCGATCCTCACTTGAAGTGGAGTCTCAGGCGCAAACTCAAGGAAGTTCACGACCAGTCGGGGTTAACGCTGATTTACGTAACCCACGATCAGGTGGAGGCCCTGACATTCGCCGATCAGGTCATGGTCATGTACGAAGGTGAAATCGTGCAAGTCGGAACACCCCAGGAGCTTTTTGAAAATCCAAAGCACAAATTTGTGGGCTATTTTATCGGCAGTCCCGGGATGAATTTTTTGTCCTGCACCCTGGAGGGCAATAAGGCCCGTGTGGATGGGGCCGGCATCGAGCTGGATGATGATACGGCGGCATTGGGAGAAAAAGCCCAGGGAGAATTGGAGCTGGGTATTCGTCCAATGTACCTTGAGGTATACGCAAAGGCGGTTGACGGCGGCATACCGGCAAGCGTCAGGACGATCGAAGACCAGGGTAGTTTCAAGATCGTTACCGTAAACCTTGCCGGCCACACCTTGCGCGCCAGACTACCCGAAGGCCAAACCGTGCCGGAAAATGAGGCCTGGCTGCGATTTCCAATCCGGCGGACCAAACTGTTTGCCGATGGGCACCTGGTGAAATAGCGCAATCCTTCGTGGACCCCAAGGTTCCGGGTTCATAGCTAGGGCGTTCTGATTGAAAAAAACCGAACGCTGTATCCTAAATCTGTAATGCTTACCAAATAAGCGAAAGTTTACCACCACAGAGCATGCAAATTTAATAATTATTGCAGGAGCATCACCATGGAGAAGTGGGAAAACAACAAGGCCTGGTTTCTGGTTCTGCCGGTTTTTATCATCGTCGCCTTCAGCTCCATCCTCCCGATCATGACGGTGGTTAATTATTCACTCCAGGACATCTGGGGACCGGGCCAGAGTGTCTTCGTCGGTACCGAGTGGTTCGAGGAGATGTTGGCCAACGAACGCCTGCATGACGCCCTGTGGCGTCAATTTCTGTTTTCCGGG
>CAMYNZ010000422.1 GCA_947259865.1 uncultured Desulfobacterales bacterium
AAAACTGCTATTATATTTTCAGGTAAGACGCCGTTTTTTACCGCCGAACAGTTCCGTGAAATGGGGTATCGAATGGTCATTTTCCCCGCTTCGGCCATGCGGGTTGCCATCAAGGCCATTTATGAACTGTTCAGCGAAATCCGCAATACGGGAACGCAGCAGCAAATGGTCGATCGTATGTATACGCGTAAACAACTCTATGAATTGTTAGACTACAACGGAATACTGGAACTGGAAGCCAAATTTGCAGGAAAAGTCCTGGATAAGTAACCATATGCTTGGTCAGGGACAAATTACTAAAGCGGCAATACATATTTAGACAGTTTATTAAAAGCAAAATGCTTTTTCACCGCAGAGACGCAGAGAGCGCAGAGGTATAATATTTATTTTCCTTTCGCCTGAGAGGCGCGAAAGGAAAAAACAAGCTGCCCTCCGGGCAAAACTGATTAATTTCATACTTTTTCACATGAAAATTTGCCGTACTTCCACCGAAGGTGGATTGGCGTTCTATGTTTGTCGCCCTCTCAGCGACAAACATAAAACACCTGCTCTCTGCGTACTTTGCGCCTTGCGGTGAACATATGTTTTAATAATGACTAATTCGTTAGTAAAAGGAGAAACGATGCAGGTTGATCTTCCTTATGGGGCATCATCGCTGAAGGTCGATGTGCCGGAAAATGCCCGGGTGGTTATCCCGGAGGAAATGCCCGGCATACCGGATGAACGAGGGGAAATCCGAAGGGCATTGGATCACCCCATCGGTACCGCGTCTTTGTCGCAACTGGCCAGGGGCAAATCGGATGCCGTGATTGTCATCAATGATATTACTCGCCCCGCTCCCAGTGAGCTGATGCTCGCAGAACTGCTGCAGGATCTAGCACAGGCCAGAATAAAGGAAGACAAGGTTACGGTTATAATTGCCACCGGTAACCACCGTCCCAATGACGATGAAGAAATCCGGCAGATGATCGGCCGGGATCTGGCGTCCCGCCTGCGGGTGGTCAACCATGATTGTGGCAACAAAAGCTTACTGACGGATCTGGGACAAACGGATACGGGTCTTCCGGTTTGGATCAACACGCTGGTCGCATCGGCTTCATTTACAATCGTGACCGGGCTGATTATGCCTCACCACGCCGCCGGTTACAGCGGCGGTCGAAAAAGTATCCTGCCGGGAGTGGCCGGACTGGAGACATTAAACCAGCATCACTCGCTTCCCATACGGCCCTATCACCCGGCTTTCGGGTGGATGAAGGGCAATCCCTTTCATGAGGAGGCTGTCAAAGTTGCCCGCTCGGTGGGCGTCGACTTTGTTCTCAATGTGGTCAAGAACCCATGCGGACAGGTGGTGAAAGCAGTGGCCGGCGAACTGGAGTCCGCCCACGAACACGGGGTTTCCTTGTGCAAAAAAAACTGGCAACTGAACCTGCCCCATCCCTATGATATCGTGATTGTCAGCCCCGGGGGGTTTCCGAGGGATATCGATTTGCATCAGTCGCAAAAAGCCATGTCTGCTGCGGAAATGGTGATCGCAAAAGACGGGGTGATGGTTCTGGTTGCCGAGTGCCGGGACGGCATCGGTAAATATGCGGACTGGTTGAAGCAGGCCGGATCGCCCCGGGAGGTCATCGAACGGTTTGAATGTGAAGGATTTACCAGGGATCATTCATCCAAAGCCTTTATGTGCGCAAGAGCACTGGAACATTATAGTGTCTATTTCTATTGCAGCGGCATCGATACCGACGAGCTGGAGCAGATGTTTTTCCGTGCGGCTCAATCGCCGCAGGAGGCTGTCGACAAGGCTGTAAAGGAAAAGGGAACAGACGCGCGCGTGCTTGTCTTGCCCCAGGCGGTCAGTTGTGTCCCTCGCGTACTTGAATCTGATTCCTTTTTTTGAGATGGCTTCTAGTGTTGTGTCCCAGAAATAGATTCTAAAACTCGTTTAATTTTAGCCAATATCGAATCGGCTGTTGCCGTCCACATAAACGGCTTTGATTTTGAGTTGTAATCTTTAACAAATTGATCGATTTTCTCTCGCAGTTGTTTGGTGCTGCGAAAAGAGCCGCGCCGGATAGCCTTTTGAGTGATAATATGAAACCAAGTCTCCACCTGATTGAGCCACGAGGAATATGTCGGCGTATAATGAATATGGTATCGCGGTCGTGCGGCTAACCAGTTTCTAACCTTCGCATGTTTATGGGTGGCATAGTTGTCGACCACCAAGTGGACATCTAATTTTTTAGACACATTGGCTTCTATATGCCTTAAAAACTGTAAAAACTCTTGATGGCGGTGGCGCTTTTTACACTGGGCGATCACCTGTCCTGTGGCTAAATCCAGCGCAGCAAACAGTGTCAGCGTTCCGTGACGCACGTATTGATGGGTGATGCCTTCAACATAACCCAAGCCCATGGGCAAGACCGGCTGGGTGCGGTCCAGTGCTTGAATCTGGCTTTTCTCGTCCACGCATATTACCATTGCTTTATCAGGAGGATTTAAATACAAGCCAACAATATCGCGAACTTTTTCAACAAAATATGGATCCGTTGACAGCGTAAAATGCTTTTGTCGATGCGGTTGAAGATTAAAGGCGCTCCAAATTCGTTGCACAGTTGATTTGGACAGATTCGTTTGCTTGGCGATGCTTCGACATGTCCAATGCGTTGCGCCTTTTGGTTTTTTCTTTAAAGTTTTTTCCACCAGTTCAGCGACTTGCTCATCGCTGATAGAGCGCGGAGTTCCTGGCTTGGGTTGATCGTAAAGACCCATTAAGCCCTGATCGATAAAGCGCTGGCGCCAGACACCAACCATATTTATGGAAAGATCAACTCTTTGGGCAATCATTGTATTGGTGAGTCCCTGGGCCGACAGTAAAATAATTTGAGCTCGCCGTACTTGTGCGTAAGGTAACGAGCGCGAATTAGCCATGGTCTCCAATTGTTTTTTTACTTCATCGCTTAACTCAAGCGGTGGTATAGGGCGTCCTACAGGCATTATTTTCTCCTCCTTTTGTTTTTGGAGGAGTATAAATTAAAAAACAACAAAAATCTAGATATTTTATAAGTTATTTCTGGGACACAACACTAGAACTTATTTCAAAATCGTGTCTAAGCGCCCATGGAGATGTTGTGGGTCGGATTCCCGCCGCCGGCGGGACTCACATGACACAGGGTTTAGCCCGTTGGCCCGTTACCCCGTTTGCCGGT
>CAMYNZ010000423.1 GCA_947259865.1 uncultured Desulfobacterales bacterium
GAGCGATTTCTTGGAGGGTTTCCATGACACTTTCAAGATTTTTGGGATCCACAGCATAAACGGGTATTTCCAAGGAATCCAGACGATCGATAACTTCCTTTGGATTTCCGTCTTTTATCGCAATACAAAGATCCGGTCTCAAAGCAACGATCTTTTCCAGATCAAGATGTACGTAGGAGCCCACAATGGGTAGTCTTTTGGCAGCATCCGGGTAATCACTGAACAAGGTTACACCTTTTAGGCGGTGTTGCTGGCCCAACGCATAAATGATTTCTGTTATGCTGGGCGCCAGGGCCACAATCCGCTGGGGATTATCAGCCAGACTGATTTTTCGTCCGAGTTGATCGGTTACAATCCTGGCAAACACCGGGGAACACAGGATGAAAAACGCAGCGATGTTAAAAAGTGATATGATTGTCAAAAGCCTGGTTTTCATGATTCATTCAATTATGAATTCCAAAAAAAATCCCCGAATCGAAGTTATGTCAATCCGGGGACATGCCTTTTTTCCTCTGATCAGCGGCGCAATGCGCTCGAATCAGAACAAATCAAACATTCAGGCAGGTCTTCTGACTCCCCCGCCCTTTTAACAGCCTTCCCATCCCGAACAACCGGAACAGTGGCATGTTGAGGTCAAAAGGGTTCCCTCTATATTCGGTTGGCCGGTTTGGCCGGTTTAGCCGGTTCTGCCGGTTATATTGGATTGTGGCCTATCGATACCGGCTAAACTGGTAAACGGGCTAACGGGCTCAACGGAGTTTGAGGGCAGAGTTACAGCGGTGGATCCGTCCCCGAATTTCACAGGATTCCCTATTAAGCCGCAAGGGCACCTGTTGGCTTATGTATTGTGTCCCGCAGGTTTTGTCAAGGGAGCATATCGGGTGAAGACTTGCTAATTAATATGTAAGGGGGTATCGGAGCAATAAAAATACAGGGGCAATCGGTGGTTGCGATCCGGTCAATTTGCTATATTCCGCTTTAATTGGATATGGTCGGCATCGAATCAGGCCTTAGACTGGGCCTTTGGGATCATCGCTGCAGTCGGCAGACGTTTCGCATGACGAGCATCCGCAGCTACAGCCGTCTTCCTTTTTGGCGGCTTTATAAAATATTCTGACCATATACAGGACAGCCAGTCCCACAATCAGCAGCACGATGATATTTTCCATTTTCTCCTCACGAATGGCTTAAAGCTAATTAGCTATGAGCTGGTAAGCTAGTAAGCTAAAATGAGTTTTTTCTTTATTTAGGGCCTAAAAGCTCAACAACTCATCAGCTTAACAACTCAATAGTGTCGAGGGACGATAACGCGAGTGCAATCATTATTGCCACAAAGGTACAAAAAAATTTTATCGAATTATTGCCGAACCGATCTGAAAAATCAGAACGGCCAAAGTGAATGCCAAAATCGTATTAAATGCCATTGAAAAAAGGCCCCATTTCCAGGATCCGGATTCTTTGACAATGCAGACCACCGCAACGAAACAGGGTGAATAAAAAATAGTAAAGACAATTAAGCTCAGGGCTACCAGGGGACTCCAGCCCGGGTCCGTTGCCAGGGTGCGGGAGAGCGATTCGCTGTGCTCGGGATCGACGTCTCCAAGTGAATAGGCCGTACCCAGCGTCGAGACAATCACCTCTTTTGCGGCAAACCCGCCCACCAGCGCAATGTTGGTACGCCAATCAAAGCCGGCCCACCGGCTAAAAGCCTCCAGGCCTGTACCAAACCGACCGGCAATGGAATTTTTGAGCCCCGCTTCGGCCTCCCGGGCCGCAATATCGGTCAGGCTGGATTTCAGCGTCCTGGCAGACGATGATAGCTCCGTACTGTTGGTTGTCGTTTCAATTTCCCTGACCACCAGGGTGGAAACGGCGGCTTTGGCCGCCTGTCGCTGCGCTTCAAATTCCTGAATTTTGACATCCGGAAGCCGGGGATAGGTCATCATGGCCCATAATATAATTGAAATGCCCAGGATAATTTTGCCCGCTTTTTTTATATACTGCCAGGTTCTTTCCCAGGTGTGTATCATCAAGCCCTTTAAGGTGGGCAGCCGGTAGGGTGGAAGCTCCATAACAAAAGGCGTGGCGGCGCCCTTAATAACGGTGACACGCAAAAGCTTGGCAACCAGCAGGGCACCCAGCCAGGCGAAAAGGGTGATCGCCAACATGACCAGGGCCTCGTTGCTGGCAAAAAACGCAGCGACCAGCAGGGCAAATACCGGCAATTTGGCGCCGCAATTCATAAAAGGAACCGTAAGCAGTGTTGCCAGGCGTTCACGGGGTGATTTGAGGGTACGGGTAGCCATAACACCCGGGACAGCGCAACCACCGGCAATACCACCGGATACGATAAATGCCATCACCGAACTGCCATGCAACCCAAATATCCTGAATATTCGGTCCAGCATAAAGGCCATCCGTGCCAGATACCCGGAATCCTCCAGAACGGATATCCCGAAAAACATAAACATGATCAAGGGGACAAATCCTAACACACCCCCCACCCCGTCGATGAGTCCTGCAATAATAAGCGATTTTGCCAGTCCATCCGGCAAGCTTGTTGTCGCCAACCCGCTAAGCCAGCCAAAAAAACCTTCGAGCCAGGCCATCGGGGTTTCACTGTAAGTGAAGGTAAAATGGTACAGTCCCAGGGTGACTGCGATCATAATCAGGGGACCAAAGAATCGGTTGGTTACGATTTTATCTATTTTATCGGAGATATAAAGACGGTCATGGTCATATTTTTGGGTGATAACACCCTGCCTGACAACCGATTTGATATAACCGTAACGATGATCGGCAATGATGGCCTCAGGATATGTATCCAGGGTAACCTGCAGGTGGGTTGTTACGCGATTTACGATCTGTTTGAGTGTTGCCGTCAGGGAAGGATTTTCCTTTTTGCCCAGTGATATAATCTGCTCATCATTTTCCAGATACTTCAAAGCAATCCAGCGGGGGGGATAAGCGTCCGTTAAAAAATCATTGGATGTAATCTCTTTTTCCAGCTCAACCAGGGCTTGGTCCACGTCTGATCCATAGGAAATTACCAGAGGCTCCGGATTCTTATGCTGCCTGGCCACCCGGATGGTCTCTTTCATAAGCTCAACCTTGCCCTTACCGTTGCGGGCCACGGTTGGAATAACCGGAATCCCTAATAGATCCGATAACTTATTTGCATCAACCGCTATTCCGCGGTTTTTT
>CAMYNZ010000424.1 GCA_947259865.1 uncultured Desulfobacterales bacterium
CCCACCGGGGTCATCACGCAAAAGGGCGGCTTCGTGTCTTCGATTGATCGGTAGGACATCACGGCTTCGTCTCGGCCCTGCCCGTAGGTAACCGTCCTGGGGGCATACTTCAGGGCTGTTTCTATTTCATTACGTGTAAATTTCATCAGGCGACCGGTGTCGCGGCAGTAGATACCAGCTTCCAGAAACAGATCGAGCCCGGCTTGATAGACCCGATCGGCCAGATCGTCATCAGACGGAACGACCTGTTGCGGGTCATATTTGATTTCATATTTTTCCACGATCTGCCGGGCTATTTTACCCAATTGCAGATCAAAATCCCTCTCTTGGATCAGAGGACCGCTCTGGCTGCGTCCGATCACATCCCAAAATCCGATCATCTTATTTCACCTCCCGCTTTTTCTGCATCAACCGTTTGGCGGTTTCAACGGCCTCGGCCGCATCCTCGCCATAGCCGTCCGCGCCGATTTCTTTGGCCCATTCTTCGATCACCGGTGCACCGCCGAGCATGACGATAAATTTTTTACGGATACCGAGTTCACTGAGCAGTCCATCAATATCAGGCATATGGGCCATTGTCGTCGTCATTAATGCCGAGGCTGCAATGATGTCGGCCTCCAGTTCCTGGGCTTTATCTATAAATTGTCGGACGGGCACATCATTGCCCAGGTCATAAACGGTGAACCCGTTGGCCTCGAGCATGATCTTGACAATATTTTTGCCCATATCGTGAACATCGCCCTGGATCGTACCAATGATAATGGTCCCCAGGGACCCGCGGTCGTCCCGTTGCATCAAACTGGGTTTGAGTACCTCCACGGCGGCGTTCATGGCATCGGCAGCCAGTATCACCTCCGGCAGGAAACATTCCAGTTTTGCGAATTTGTCACCGATGATTCGCATCCCCTGGGCAAAACCGTTCTGAATGGCTTCAAAGGGATCAAGGCCCTTGTCGATTGCTTTGCCTGCCAGTGATATGCACTGGTCTTCATCTCCTGCAATGGTTGCCTTAACCATTTCTTCAAAAAGGCCCTGAGCTTCATTTTCCTGCATGCCGGTCTTTCTCCTTTCAGCATTTAACGGCACCCGTGCTTCAAGACAATTGTCTTGGGTCGGGTGCCGGAATCTTTTGGAGTGAGTGAATTCAATGCGAGTCAGTTTCAACTTTGTTGCAGCTCTACCATAAATTGTGCTTCTATGCAATCAGAGAACATAGAGCAGAAGGGGATGTATTACCCGTAGGATCAGTCAAAAAGCAAAAAGGGGTCACCCATTAAATTGTGAATAAAGAGCAACAACAATCCAGATTTTAAGCTTAAATTAATTCACAATTCAAGCTTTGACCCCATGTCCCCCACCAAGCGTGATGTGATAGATGCATTCGCGACCCTGGGCCCTGAGACATTTGCCCAACGGCGGGTTTGTATCGTATGTCAGTCCCAGTCCGTCCAGCCAACCGGTTACCCGGGCGAAGATGCCGCATTCATAACGGTCAATGATACCTGCACGCTCTGCATTTTGGTGGGCAAAGCAGCGCCGTACATTCACCTGATAGGAACTCTCACTGACTTTATTAACGCCATATTCAAGCAGATCGGGGCCGAGAAGACCGATGAAGATTTCCTGGGCTACGAGAAAATCGTCCAGTGCGTTTACCGGCGGCAGCTGCAATGCACGAACAACACGCCGGGCCTCAACCTTGCCGACTTCATGGGCTGCGATTTGATTGATGTGGTTCGTGACCCGAACGCCATACTCTTGAGCGACTGCCATAAACCAACGGGCGTCATGTGACATCCAGCACTTGATGAGAAGCGCTTCACGTTGCGAATTAGACAGCCGGCGCAAGAGGCCGTTGGCTTTTTGCCTCAACTCGGGCTGGATATCCACGGGGATATTCATCTGCTTACCTCCGGTTTGGTCTCCTACTCGATTGCCAGCGATGGCGACTAATTTCCTGCCTGATGCTATGCATCGTTATCAACGGATGCCTCCGGTCGGTCCGAAAATCGTTTGGCCAGTAAATAGAAAACGATACAGACAACGGTCAATAAGGAATCCTCAACAACAGTGCCCCAATTCATCGGTCGAGCCCAGAATACGCCAAAGCATCCGCAGTTTGGGATATTCAATTCACGCAAATTAGAGCTAATCGCTACCACTACGAGCTGAATGTGTAATATAACAGCAATAATGGATGCATATTTCAGCTTGATACCTGAAAAAATCCAAAGCGATAAAAACAGCTCAAAGAGAGACATGCCGAGTGCCAGCGGTAATAAGACCGCTTCCGGAAACAAATCATAGGTTAATAGAACCTCAGCGAAACCTCGGTTGTCCAGCAGTTTTCCGATCGCAGTTGTTAACAATAACATGGCAATGAAAAACTGAATAATTCGCAGTAAAATTTTCATTTCAGGACCGAATCTATTTCTGAGCCACTATAACTTCCGAGGGGAACAAAAACTGTTGATAATATTCTCTTAATTTTACCCGAAACCCATGCTGGCTTAGTTTATCGGATAACGTGATCCCGCGGCACCCGCCCATCATTTTGGGTGATACCCGGTACAGTAAATCATATATTCCACTGCCGGACTTTTCCCCCACCGTCATATTCACCAGGACTAATTTCCCCTCTTTTTTGAGTACCCGCTTGAATTCTTTTAATACGATATCCATGTCATCGAATGAAATTAAGTCAAACATGTAGTTGTTCATTATCAAATCAAATTGTCCATCTGCCTCCTGAATATCAAAGGCGCTTTCAAGCTTTAGCCCATAGCCGGCTCCTGACAGTCTGCGGAGTCGTTTCCGGGCTTTTTGCAACATGCCGTCGGATATATCAATCCCAATGTTTTTTCCATCCGGATTTCTTTTTACTATTTCATAAAAAGCCAAACCTGTACCCACGGCAACCTCAAGAATATTTTGACCATTTTTAATTGCAGCCAATTCCAGGGCCCGGTTTCTGGCCCGGGATTCGGTCAGGGCCCCCCAGAAGTCATAAAAACGTGATAATGCGTCGTATACACCCGCGATTTCGTGTTGAGATACTTTGGCGTCTAACCTGTTAGTCTGACCATAACAGCAACTTGAACCAAACCATGCAAAGGTATTTTTCATTATTTCTCCTTTTTTAATCTCATTTCTAATTATCGTGACAGCTCAGGCAAATTTTAATACGGTCTATA
>CAMYNZ010000425.1 GCA_947259865.1 uncultured Desulfobacterales bacterium
AGAAGCAATAATCAGGTCAGGGCCAGTCCGTTAAGAATACAATATCCCGATATAATCATCTGAAACCGGTTAGCGCCGGTATGGCCGAAACCCCGGCTGCCATCAATGGTGAAGCGCCGGTTAGGCTATGAAGACCGAAATGGAAAAAAGGTTGGAAAAATGCTCAAAATAATAGAGGATAACTCCTTGTTGGTGAAATGTGTAGGTCTGACCCCCCTTGTTTGGATCAGCTGCGGAATTATTGCTTCAATCAGCTTCAGCCAGGGCTTCAAAAAGCCGGCCGTTATCGTTTTCATTATCCTTTATTAATTGAAGACAGGCATCCACACAATCGGGGGAATAAAGTCTTCCACTCCCGCTTGATATTTCTGCCATGGCCGATTGTATATCCAAAGCGGCCCTGTAAGGTCGATGCGAAGACATGGCCTCTACAACGTCCGACACGCTCAGTATTTTTGACTCTAATTCCAATTCCTCGCTTTTCAATCCTCTGGGATAACCGGTACCGTCCAAGCGTTCATGGTGCTGGAGCACAATGATCGAGACATCTTTGCCGAGCGACTCGTTAAATGGAATATCCTTGATAATTTCGTAGCCGGCTTGAGGGTGTGATTTTATCAACTCGGCCTCTAAGGAAGACAGTTGGGTGGGTTTGGTCAACAATTCTACGGGAACAGCCACTTTTCCGATATCATGTAAAAGTGAGGCCACATGGATGACTTCCAGCTCTTTGGGAGTTAAGCCCAATTTCCGGCCGATTCCCATGGCCAGCAATGCGACCCGATGCTGGTGACCGGCCGTATAGGGATCCCGTTTTTCGGTAAGAAGTCCCAATGCCTTAACGGTTTCGTGAAAGGTGTTGGTGAGCGCTGCGGTCCGTTCCCGGACTTCTTTTTTAAGGATTTCGCGCCGGCTGATTCTTTCCATTATCAATTCATATCTTTCGACACTACGGATGACGGTATGAATCAGAAGGCCGACATTAAACGGTTTCATGAGATAGTCGCAGGCACCCAATCGCAGGGCCTCGATCACATCATCAGTGGTGCCGAATCCGGAAATCATAACAACCTGTGTGATCGGTGAAACCTTTTTAACAAATTTTAAAATCTCAATGCCGGTTACTTTCGGCATATTTATATCGGTAAGGACGACGATTGGTTTTTCTTGTTTGAAAATCTCGATGCCTTCTTCACCATCGGCGGCAGGATAAACATCAAAGCCACGCCGTTGCAATATTTCGTAAAGCAACTCGAGGACATGGGGCTCATCATCTATCACCAGAATTTTCACATTTCGATAATCGTCGGCCATAAAAATCTCCAGTTGTTCAGCGCGCAGGGTGTTTATTATGACGACTTGGGTGTTTTAAAGCAAGCCCTAAATTCCAGCGGTGGTAACATTCAACCGCCTGTTTTACGGTTTGAAAATGGATATCAACACTATCCTGAATATTCTTTGCGTACCCTCCGGCCATGGTAACCGCTACCGAAACGGCTGCTTTATGACAGTATCGGAAAACCATCCGATCACGTTCCAATAATCCCGATTTGCTAAGCCTGAGACGACCAAACCGGTCATTTTCATAGGGATCGGCACCGGCTAAATAAATCACCATTTCAGCCTCGGACATGTCCAGCGCACGAATCAACCCCTTTTCAAGCGCCTCAAGATATGCTGGATCATCGATTCCGTCCTCGAGGGCAATGTCTAAATCGCTCTTTTCTTTGCGAGACGGAAAATTATTTTTACCGTGAATGGAAAAAGTGAATATGGTTGGGTCATTGGCAAGAATTGCGGCAGTCCCGTTTCCCTGGTGTACATCACAAGAGTGCCGCCGGCCAGACTGACGGCAATATTTTCTTTAAACGCCGCTAAAGCTGTTTCAATTGTAGCGCCGGCCGAGCGCTTTGCGCGCTCAACGAGTTCAGCCGACCAGGGAAACCCGACGCGCCGCATTTCTTTGGGTGTCATCTCACCGTTTTGCACCCGCTCAAAATAAGCCGGGCTGTGAGCACGGACGATCTCCTGGTAGGTTGCCGCGCGCGGCACACAAAATTCTATCGCATTGGCAATATCATCTTTCAATATCTGTTGCCGCAAAAGTGCATATTTCTCCAGCGGGAATCGGTGACCGTCCGGAAGCGGAAAATGAAAGTGGTCTGTATAAAAGATTTTCATATCGTTAATAAACCCACTTTAATAATTTATACTAAGGGTAATTCTCAATATTGCAATCGATAAAAATTCCAGTGTGTTGACTTAAGTCAAACACCTTTTCGGTTCCCGTTAATAGTTATAAAGTTAGCCAGTGTTAGATTTGCAATTTGCACCATTTGCAGAGGATGGTCAAACGAGTTTAAACCTTAAACGCGGGTAATCAAATTTAAACTACTGGATACGGGGTCTACATGAAACCTACGGAAATTTTGGTAAAAGAGCACAGCTTAATTTTGCAGGCGGTCGAGTGTCTGACGCAGGCCAAAGAAAAGCTTGAAGCGTATGAACAGCTTCCCCAAAAATTCTTTGAAATGGCGGTTGAATTTAGCCAAAATTTTGCGGACAAATACCATCATTTTAAAGAGGAATTTTTAATGTTTGGTCTGCTTGCGCAAAAAAAGGACGGTGCCTTCGATGGTCCCATCAGCGCTTTGCGATTTGAACACGAACGTTGCCGATATTTTACTGATAAGATTGGAAAATCCATTGAAGACTGCATCCGTGGCGATCAAATTGCCACAGCAACCCTGCTTGAGAACCTGGCAGCTTATGTCTCAATTCTGAAAAGACATATTCACTCAGAAGATCATATTTTATTTCCCATGGTTGAGGAGGAACTTTCACAAGATGAAAAGAAAGCATTAGAGTTACAGTTTTTAAAGGAAGAAGAAAAAATGGGCGGCCGGGATT
Organism: uncultured Desulfobacterales bacterium; assembly: GCA_947259865.1. The sequence continues at coordinate 2,911 of CAMYNZ010000425.1, forward strand.
TTTTTATAAACAGCGAAAAGCTGGTATTTGAAATGTGTTTTTTACTGGGTGGTCAGTAATGACAGCTAAAAAACCCAATTGCTGGGAGTATAAAAAATGCGGCAGGGAACCGGATGGCAAAAATGTCGATGAACTGGGCGTATGTCCGGCCGCTGCCGATACGTCATTTGATCAAATAAATTCCGGAACTTGCGGCGGCAGATTCTGTTGGGCCGTGGCCGGAACCTTTCCGGGCCGAGGAAGGGACGGCAAACCTGCGTACCAAGTTTTTAAGATTCGTATTTGACACCGAAAGCCCCGTTTTTGAAGACATGCGTTCAATATATATCAAAGCCGGTGAAAGATTTATCAGCCAGGGCGCCGCGGCGGATGCCGCTTACATTATTCAACGGGGATCGTGTATCGTGTTGGTCGAAAAAGAAGGCGAATTGCACCCTGCGGGGCACAGGGGCGAAGGGGATATAGTCGGTGTTATGGCGATTATAACCGGCGAACCGCGCAACGCGCATGTTGAAGCTGAAACCGACATGGAGCTATGGTGTCTGAAAAAGACGCAACTCGAAAATATCTCTGAAAAAGATTCCTGGCTACTGGAATTTTTAACGGAAATCGTCGCCGATCGCTTTGATTCCAGGCGACCGATCGCCGACCGGACGATTGGAAAGTATCTGACGACGGGTATCATCGGCCGCGGCAGTTCCAGCATCGTATATAATGGTGTGCACACCGGACTCAAAACACCGGTGATTATCAAAATGATGCGGCATGATATGGCCATGCGGCCTGATTTTATCGCCAGCTTTAAATACGAAGCTCGGACCATTGCCAAGTTGAATCATCGAAATATCGTCAAAATTTATGATTTTGAAGAATGCTATAAAACCCTATTCATAATTATGGAATATCTCGAAGGTCGGACCCTTAGAGAACTGCTGGATAGTATCCGGAAGATATCGCCGCATCTGGCCATACAGTATCTTCTCGATGCGTGCAGCGGCCTGAAAATCGCTCACGACCACGGAATCGTCCATCAGGATATTAATCCGAGTAATCTGTTCATATTGACGAATGATACCGTTAAAATAATTGATTTTGGTTTTGCCTGCCCGCGGGGTGCAGAAAACTTTTTGACAGGAACACCTTTTTATATGGCGCCGGAGCAGGTTGAGTGTCTGCCGGTAGATGAACGCACCGATATTTATTGTCTGGGAATAACGGCATTTGAAATGGTTACAGGTAAAAGACCTTACCCCGATAAAGATGGATGGACGGTAATGGAAATGCACGTTAACCAGGATATTCAGGATCCGGCTGAGGTCGTACCGAACTTACCGGAAGGACTGCGTAAATTTATCATTAAGGCCTGCGCCCGGGATCCGAAACGCCGATTCCAGAGTGTGACGGAGGCCCTTGAGGTTCTTGAGTTTCTGGCAGGCGAGATGAACCTGAGGCAAAAAACAGCACCGGCTGAATAACAAAAGAAACGAAGCCACCATGAAAACATTTGGCATAACCCACAGGGGGCATATCCGTAAAAGAAACGAAGATCGTTTTACCATCAAGAAAATGGGAGATGGATCTGTTCTGATGGCTGTGGCCGACGGTTTAGGCGGTCACATCGCCGGTGATCATGCGGCCGAGATTGCCGTCGAAAAGCTTGCCACTGTCTCACCAAACGGAAACGATATACAAAAGGAGCTCGTCAACCGGGTGCTTGAAGCTGATCTGACCATTTTGAAAGAGGTGGAGCAAAATACGAATTTAGCGGGTATGTCGGCAACCCTGTGCGGCAGCTTGCTGTGCAATGATAAAGCCTACTGGGTGCATGTCGGTGACAGCCGGCTTTATATCCTTCGGAATAATCAATTGATACAGATAACCCGGGACCATAATTTGGCCCAGTATCTGCTGGATAACGGCGAGATATCTGCAGAAGAAGCGCGCCGGCACCCTGCCCGGCACCATCTTTATCAATGCGTGGGCTGTGGCAGCTGCCAACCGGACTCCGGTCACATCGAACTGAAAGGCGGTGATGTGCTGGTGCACACCACCGACGGCCTTAATGAGGAAATTTCTGTTGAAACCATTACTGCCCTTTTAACTTGCCCCGATGATATTGAAACCAGAGCCAAGAGGCTGATACAGGCCGCGCTGGATGCGGGTGGAAAAGACAACATTACCGTTGCCATGGCTGAAATTTAAATATAACTAACCATCAAGCTCTAATGAAGACGGACAATTTGGGTCTCTTCAGGAACTGTTCCTAGAAGTCATTTCTATAATTTTTCTCCTGCGAAACGCCGCCTCTCCAATTCCATTTGCCCGTTTAATCCGCCCGGAAAATTATCATCCACTATATCCGAGGCCTTTTCCCGTCCGGAGGGGAAAGAGCTGTGCTTGAGTTTGGTTATTTTGTCGGTATGTTGATCAATTTTCAACCCGGCATTCTTTTTTTTGTAGTTTTTAACACGCCAGGATACCGCCAAAAATAAAACTACTGGAACAGAAACATACCCGATAACTTTTAACCAAGAAATAATTTCAGCCATTTTTACACTCCTATAACCAGTATAAGGATCCTTTAATATATTAACTCAAATTCTTGAAAACCGCTTCGGCTTGGTTCAGTTGTTTAAAACATTATTCGGCAGGTTAGCCCGGAGCATCGCAAAAATGTCTTATGTAAGTCACTAAAAATAATGTGTTTTTTAAAATCGGGCTAAAATTTTACATTCACTGATTATGATTATCGTCACTTAATTGCAAAACTTAAGTCTTTTTTGATAAAAAATTATCAACGGGATTTTCATTCATAAGGGAAATTGGATAATCGGTTTTTTGCGATTCGCATGGACAGATCGCGAGGCTTATGATTCCATTTATAGAAAATCTTCCTGAAGGTGTATCCTTTTTACCCCCTTTACCGTCATACGGGTAAAAAGGAGGTGATACACATGTACTGGTCGGAAGTTTCAAATAGTTCCTTATGGTGGATTGTCCCGATAGTAATGATGGCCCTTTGTTTTTTTATAATGCGAAAACGGGGGGGCTCGATGTGCGGATTTGGTGTCCGCGATGGAGACAAAAATCCTATCAGTGATTCAGATTCGGCATCGGACATTCTCGACAAACGGTACGCTCTGGGCGAGATCAGCAAGGCTGAGTACGAAGAGAAAAAAATAACGTTAAATCAAGGCGATTGATGCTGCCATGAGCAAAGGAGATTATAAATGAACACCGA
>CAMYNZ010000426.1:0-4619 GCA_947259865.1 uncultured Desulfobacterales bacterium
ATTCATATAAGTTAGATCACTATCTTATTAAATCTTAACATACTTAAAGCATTTGAATTTTGTAAAAGCGCAATATTGATTTGCGCTTTTTAGTTAATGTAATTGATAGATTTATCGCCCAGTGTCATTAGGCTAACTACAGCCATGAGATTGATTTATTAAGATTTCGATTATTTTTAGAAAGGTGCAACACTGATATGGGGTGGTTGGGAAAAGTCATCGGCGGCACGCTGGGGTTTGCTATTGGCGGACCGTTAGGTGCTATCGCCGGTGCTGCCTTCGGGCATGCATTTGATAGAACCGATCATGAACACGGCATCGGTGAATCAACCCGTACCTTAACGGGTGAACAGGCCCAGTTTACTTTTTTCGTCGCCACTTTCTCGATGCTCGCAAAGCTGGCTAAAGCCGATGGCCAAATATCCAAAGATGAGGTTGATTCCATCAACAGATTCATGCTGGAGGATTTGAACCTAAATCCTGAAAGTAGAATGGTGGCCATGAATATCTTTAATGCCGCCATTAATTCACCCCAGAGCTTTGATGATTTCGCTACCCAATTTTATGGGCAGTTTTATGCTCAGCCCCAGATGCTCGCGATGTTGGTCGATATATTATTACGGGTATCTGTAGCTGATGGTGAAATGAGCGCCGGTGAAGAAGATTTGATAGTATCGGCGGCACGAATATTTAATTTCAGTGATGAGGCCTACCAAAAACTGAGATCACAATATATACAGGCCTTTGACAAATATTATGCCATTCTCCAATCCGTCAAACAGGATACCGATGATCATATCAAGAAACAATACCGGAAGCTTGCCAAGCAATACCATCCTGACAAAATAATTTCAAAAGGATTGCCTGAAGAGTTCAACCAGCTCGCGCATGAAAAATTTCGTGAAATCCATGAAGCTTATGAAATCATAAAGAAAGAAAGAGGTATCAAATAGTATTCTGCCGGTCCCGCTTGGCAAAGATAAAAGGTGGAAGTACTCCGGCGCATAAAAAAGGCAGGCTCAATGCCTGCCTTTTTTACTAGTTTGGCACACTCATAAATTTGGAATGATGGTATAGTGGAATGATGGAATGATGTTCTAAATCGCAAACTTCCGGGGTTGAATTTAACCCTTAGAGGTCAATCTTTGCTACTCGATTTTTTATTCTTCCTCCATGGAGGTTTTTAGCGGGAAACCATGTTCACGGGCGGTGGCCGTGACAACCTTTACCTTGGTTTCCGCCACCTCATATGAATAGATGCCGCACAACCCAATACCTGTTTTATGGGCTTTCCACATAATTTGGGTTGCTTCGTCGTTGGATTTATTAAAGACAGCCACAATAACCTGGACCACAAATTCCCGGGGTGTAAAATCATCGTTGTGGATCAGCACCTTATACTGGGGCGGTTCGGTCGTCTCTTCATCGATCTCGCTGATTGTCCCTTCCTGGATTTCCGGGATGTCACTTCCCACTCAATTGTCCTCCTGCAATAAAAGTATATTATGATTTTAATGGCCGGGCTGTCAAAATGAAAAAAGAAGAAATCCTTCTTAGCATTCATGATCTGCCGCCATTTCCCGAAACTGTGCTAAAAGCCATCGAAGCCATGAAGGATCCGGAAATTTCGGCCAAGAAAGTGGTCAGCATTATCCAGTACGATCAAAATATTACCGCCAGCATCCTGCGTTTTGCAAATTCCGCCTATTTCGGACTCAAAAAAGAAGTGACATCACTAAAGCATGCGGTGGCCTATCTGGGTATGAAAACAATTGTGGATATGCTTCTGCTCAGCGGGGCGGTGGATCAATTTCGGACGGAATACACGGGCTATGGCGATAGAGGCAAGGAGATGTTGAAACACTCGTTTTCCACGGCCCTTATGTGCCGAATTCTGGGGGAGAAAATCGACCTGCAGGAAAGCTCTACGGTATTTTCAGCCGGGCTCTTGCATGATATCGGCAAAGTGGTCCTCAATTCCTTTATTGAGCACCGGCATGAAGAAATCATGGATTTGATTAACAACCAGAATCATACCCCGCTCAGTGCCGAACAGGAACTGCTGGGCATGGATCATGCGCAGGTCGGCGGAGAAGTGTTAAAAAGATGGGGGCTGCCCGAAAACATTACCGGACCGGTTACTCACCACCATCAGGTGGAAAAAGCGGATGCGGCCGATGTGTATACGCCCCTGGTATACATTGCGGATCAGGCCTACCTGCTGACGAGCGGAACCACGGGAACGGATGCCTGGAGTTTGGAAAGAATGAAACAGGCGATGACACGCTGTCGGATAAGCGTGGCTGATTTGGATGAAGCCCTGCGCCTGATGCGCAAATCATCCCAGAAGGTTGAGCAACTACTTGAAATATAGCGTGAATTGAACCTACCGCGTAACACAAATTAAAATCCCATCTTAAATACCGGGCCTGTAATACCAAAGGCTGCACATGGTCCGGGACCGTATGATGAACGGGCACAGAACAACCAACAATAACATCAGAATGAATCGGGGGCTGGAGTACCAGTCTAACTTACGGGTGGACGTAATTACCGGTGCGGTGTCAATTATTTTAAAGACCAATCCCCTTTTTTTGCCCCATCTTTTATAGTTTATCGAGAACCAGACTTCCTCACTGGCATAGACCTTTTCGCTAAAGCCACCGACGGCTTCAAACCCGTCTCGCCGGCAATAGATAAAACTGCCGGCTGCAATTCCGGACCTCACCGAAAAAATGTTCCATACGTCCAGGCCTCGCTGATAAAATGGTTTTATCTTTTTATCAGGCCTGACGGTAGAACCGCCGCCACTGCATTGGTCATTCTTCAGATTGTCCAGCGCTGTATGCAAGAGGTCCGGAGAAATCAACGTATCCGCATCCAAACATAATAAATAGATACCCCGGGCATGTCTTGCACCGGCGTTGCGTGCGCGCGAAATCTGATTAATTTTCTCAAAGGTAACTCGGGCCTCAAATTTTCTTGCGATTTCGGCGGTCTTATCCGTTGAGTTGTTATCGACAACGATTACTTCACCATCCATCGCCACGGTCGACATGGCCGCCTTCAAAGCTTCAAAGGTGCCGGGTAATAATTCTTGTTCATTATAGGCGGGTATAATGACTGTGTATTCGATCGTTTTCATTTCGATAATTTTTTTAATCCCCGTGAGGGCAGTTCTGTAACAAAAACTTTTTTTTCTTTAAGAATCAGGCCCTATTGGTTGGCGGCGGCGAGCCCTACTTGGATGCCCCTTTCAATTTAAGGCGTTGCAGCACCGGTCTGCCGGCCATCAGATGCGACGGGAGCGTCAGTTCGAAACTTGTGGCAAAATCGAGTCCACTTGTGTTTCCGGTTATGTTTACCACTGTGGGTTGATCCCATGTTTGATATGCTCCGGACGCTTCTCCTGGATCCCCGATATCAAAATCGTTGTCTGAATCCGTACCGGCATAAATTTTATAGCTGCCAGCCGGAACGTTTGGGAAGCTGTATGAATACTTACTCCCATCGTAAGCCACCTCATCCTGGTAGAGGGGAGCCAGGGTGTCTGGATTTACCAGAATCACATAGTGAAAACCGGCATCACCACCGACAACCGGAAAGCTGTCCTTCTGCATGATGACCGGGATTATGACATCGGTGACATCGCCGGGGACAGCGACAGTAGCATCCACGGTGATTCTAGCGGAATAGATGCCATCTGCCAAACCGCTCCGGTCTACACTAACCGTGTAGTCACCAAGACCGTCGGCATCCACGCTCGATGCTACCACCGTTAACCAGGGTTCATCCGGGGTTTCGGTAACCGTGACATTTGTTAAATTGTCACCGCCGTTCTCAATTGTCAGGGTGGTATCGGCCAATGCCGTACCGAAATTGAGGGATGTCGGGGTGACGATCAATGTTGCGGGTAACGGGCCGCCGCTGGATTCTTCTAGCGCCTTAAAGGCGTCGATTAACCCATAGCCGAACTGATCGTCCCTTCCGGCAATCCCGAGGTCTTCGGTTATATTTCCACTCATAATCAAGCTGTCCAGATCAGCGGGCGAAAGTCCGGGGTTGATCGCTTTCATTAAGGCAACGACGCCGGCCATGTGGGGTGCCGCCATAGAGGTGCCCTGATAGAAACAGTAGACAAATCCTATCGAGCTGGAAGTGTCATTACCACAGGTGCTGAGCACACCGTCCGGAAAACCATCGGCGTTGATGTCGGCACCGTTATCTCCACCCGGTGCAACTAGGTCTACGGTGGCGCCGAAATTGGAATACCAGGCCAGGGCTTTGTTTATATCCACTGCACCGACTGATACTACCCCCGCATAGGCTGCCGGATAACCGGGCGTGCTGGACGACTCGTTACCGGCCGCGGCGATGATAATAACCCCTGCATTTCGGGCCAGGGTGAATACGTCCTGGGCTGTCTGGGAAAAACCGCCGCCGCCCAAACTGAGGTTGATTATATCGGCATTGGACGGAGGGGTTGTTCCCGAGTCATTGGCCATGCCGGCAGCATAGCGAACGGACTGCATGACATCGTAGACGGTTCCGCCGCCTTTCCCCAGTGCCCGCAACGGCATAATCAAGGTGTTCCAGGTCACACCGGCAACACCGGTGGC
>CAMYNZ010000426.1:4698-6545 GCA_947259865.1 uncultured Desulfobacterales bacterium
CCTGGTCACCGGGATCATCAGGGTTAGGGTCGATGCCGTCACCATCCACTGAAATGGATGTTTCTTTGATAAAGTCGTAACCGGGAGCAAGGATATTATCCAGTCTTCCCATTAATTCCGGATGATTCAAGAGAACCCCTGTGTCGATAACCGCAACAATCACGGTATTGCTCCCGGTTTCAATATCCCAGGCTTGCGGCAGATTGATGAGAGGATAGTGCCACTGGGTCGAATACAGAGGATCGTCGGGCGTTGCAGTCGCCCGCCAGATGTAGTTGGGTTCCGCAATAAGGACGTCGGAACGTTGGCGTAGTGCTTTGATGATCTGCAGGGTGTCGAGCTTGCGCTGAATCAACGGATCGACAGTCTGTCGGGTTAATTCTTGGGCTTTAATTCCGAGCGTTCGAAAAGCCCTCTGTTTACCGTTTTCGTCGTCAAAGCTCAAAAGCATTTCACGCTCGGCTGCGCCGCTTTTGGCACGCATTCCAACCGATGCTGCCCGGCTTTCTGCGTTCTGCGGGCTTTTTGACAAAGCCATGTCGTTTTTGAAACGAACGATGACTTCACCCGGCACAAAATCGTGGCTTAGACTCAGTATGCTTTTACCGGCAGCGAGTGTTGTTTGACCGATGGCCAGGTTGTAATTGGAAGCACCACTGACTGCTTTCACCTCGATAAAATAAGTATCGTTGGCGGCAATCGTCAAGGACTCTGTGCCTGAAAGCGTTTCTGACGACGCCACCTGAGCTTGGGAGGTGTTATATAAAAACAGGTCCAGATTGGCTGTGGGATGCTCCGCAACCAGGAGCGTGATGGCTTGGCCGGCAGCCAGGGTAGCCTGATAATAGTCAGACGGATCACCACCGAAACTTGATCGTCCGGGTTCTCCGGAACCGGTAACATTGACATAACCGCCGATAGTTACCGGGTTAGAAAGTCTCTGGGCGTTATTACACCCGGTTATGCCTAAAAAGGGGTTTAATCCGAGTACAATTACGGCCCCCAGATACACAAAGCGCAGAAAAATGTTAGATTTTTTCATTGAGATTATACCATTGTGCCTGAGTTGACATCCAGCGGAGGTTAGACTGAGGAGTCATATGGCGATCTATTCAAAAATCGCCTCACCTTGCGGATTAAACGGCCCCTAATTTTAATAAATATGGCGTATTAATGTCAAATGAATCGATTATATCGGTGAGGGGCCATGCGTGAATCTAAACTCAATAAATGAAGCGGGTTATAATTCAGGGGTCTGGCTTTGGGCGGGGTGTAAAATGAAGACCGAAGTGGTTATCAGACGCACACGGTGCCGTACACCAGGTTATCATCGTCTACGGTATCGATCCTGGCATTAACCAGCGTGTTAATTTCTATATTCCCGGCAGGCAGGAGGATAGGGATGTAATTTGTCGTTCTACCCTTTACCAGGCCGGTTTTTTTATCTATTTTGCTTTCCACCAGGGTTGTGAAGGCATTGCCGACAAATCTGGCATAAAAAACCTTTTTTTTGAAATTCCCCAGCTCGCGCATTTTCCGGCATCTATTTTTTATGACTTTTGTGGCAACTTTGCCATTAAATGTGTAAGCCGGGGTTCCTTTGCGGGCCGAAAACGGAAATACATGGAGGTAGGCGATGGGTAATTTTTCAATCAAAGAAAATGTATGCTCGAACGCGGCTTGAGTTTCCCCTGGGAAACCGATCAGTACGTCAACCCCTATGGCCGCATCGGGGAGCGCAGCGTGGATCTTTACAATCAGATCTCTGAAAAATTCCCTGGTGTAAGGTCTTTTCATTTTTTTTAAAATTTCATTGTCACCACTCTGTAAAGGAATATGGAAATGAT
>CAMYNZ010000427.1 GCA_947259865.1 uncultured Desulfobacterales bacterium
AAAGAAAGGTAGACACCAAAAAGGGGGATGATGCCCTTGGATTCTCTGATTTTACTTCCCTCCATCACCGCATGGATAATTTTGGTGCCGTCTATTGCCATTTACCGCTCCCGAACATGAAAAACGCACTCACCGTCACGCTTCATTTTGCATTTTTTTTCTTCAACCGCATAGTGACCGAGGGGCTTGTCATAAATAGCCTCCAACGCGCCTGCAATCCATCCACGCGTGAAATGACAACCCGGCGTATCCCGTCTACCGTGTTTTGCAAGCCACCCGGTGACATGATGGCTGGAAGTGCTTACAATACGTGCCCGGGTGGGTCTGACTTTCTGAAAGTGAATGATGCCCAAACCGCAGTTTTGATAGAGCATGGAAGCCATTTCCAGTTTAGATTTTATGGTTTTGATCTTTTTGTATTGGTCAAAAAGATTTTGAAGGCCGTAATAATTTGTCCTTTGTGCTGACTGGAACAACAGCAGAACGCCCTCTTCACCCAGGGTGTCTTCCAGAGTTTTTTGCAGGTTTATATTATAATGATGACAGTGCATGGCCACAGGTTGTCCTGAGATGGCAACGATGTGTTCGTTTCGGTTCAGCTCACTTTGCCAGTCGAAAATTGTCATTCCCCACCTGTATGCTTATACGATTTTTTAATTTGTTATTGATTTTTTATGAAAAAAGTTATGGGTTACAATATCAAAAGGTGTGACATTGAACAAATATTCAGAGTTAATAGTTAGCATTGATAGCGTCAATCGGCAAGCCGATTATCGTTGTTGGAAAGACGGATAGGAAATTTTAATGGATAACAGCTTAACTGCGCAACGGGACGAAAGGGCCAAGGTATTGTTGTTATCGGGATTTTTGGGTGCCGGCAAAACCACCCTGTTAAAACGCATCCTTTCCTGGGAAACCGATCTTTCAGAAACCGTCGTGATGGTCAATGAATTCGGCGATATCGGCATCGATGGATCGCTGCTGAAAGATTCCGGGTCTGATGTGATCGAACTCACCAGCGGATGCATTTGCTGTACACTCAGTGCCGATTTGCACCGTTCACTAAAATCAATTTGGCAGCGTTTCAAACCGCGACGCATATTCATTGAATCTTCAGGGGTTGCCGATCCAAAATCCATTGAACCCGTCATCGCCGAATCCGAGCTCAAACAATTGCTGGTTCTTAACAAGATTATTACTGTGTTAGATGCGGATTTGTGGGAAGCCCGTGAAGTATTTGGCCCCTTGTTTTACAACCAGTTGGAAATGGCTCAATTGATTTTGCTGAATAAAATCGATCTGGTGGCTAAAGAAAAAATTCCACAATTTTTAAAAGAGATGCATGCGGTTATACCGGGGTGTCAAATTGTGCCCACGACTCATTGCCGGATCGACCCGGAAACCTTATGGGCGACAGTCAAATCCAAAGATTTTGGATTAAAACCCATGGATTTCTATCAGCCGGAACTTTTGAAAAATGATTATCAATCAGCAGCCGATCAATCAACGGAGCATTCGAATCATGTCCATGGCCATTCCCATCCGAAACATGAACCGGACCCAACCACCGACTATGTGACATTTTCTTTCCACAATTCACAGGTTTTAGATGAAGCCTGTTTTAAAAAATTTATCAATGCGCTGCCCTGGGAGATGTTCCGGATAAAAGGCCCGGTTCGGTTTGCAAATCGGATGGTGATGCTCAATTTTGTCGGCGGCAAGGACGACTGGTCGGACTGGGACGGTGAACCGGAAACCCAGTTGGCTTTTATCGGGTGGGGCATCGATCAGGAGGAAATACTTCAAAAACTAAAAGATTGTATTCTAAATTGATAATCAAAGAATTGATTATCAATTTGGTTTTAAGTTTTAGGTATTAAGTTTTAAGTATTTGTAACTACATGAGATAGAAGGCAAAATGACACATAAAACTCATGGGGCTGTGGCCAAAATCCTTTTGAGCGGTCATTAAAACGTTTTAGACTCAACAAAAAGGGATTTTGGTTACAGCCCCGTTTTATAATTAACTGTAATTACGTCTAATAGAATGAAACCTAAAACTTAAAACCTAAAACTTAAAACTTTTTCTAACATTGCCTGAAGGCGTTTATCCGTGCCCTGCTGGACAATTTCTTTGATAACCGCAAATTTGCCGAGTATTGCCTTTCTTTGTCCGAAAACCAGGCATGCCACCCAGAAACTAAAATCCGAATGATAGTCTTCCTCAAATTTCTGTCTTGCTTCAGGCAGCGCTTGATCCAATCGATACACATTTTGCAGGAAATCCATGAGTTGCGCATCAGACAGGGGTTTTTCGGAAAGGCAGCGAACGTTGTCACAGTATTCGATTTCAGATTCTACCATCTCCGCCGGCAGAGACACACCGAATTGTTGCCACCTCTGCACGAGTGCTTCTCGATCCTGACAGTTTTCCCGGGTTCGGGTATCTCCGAACCTGCAGCTCCACATGCCATAGGCGCGGCAGGCATAAGTTCTGAAGTCATAAATGCTGCACGAACCATCTGCAAGGAATGGACAACTGCTCGAACGAATCGGATTCGTAAGATAAAATTCCACAAATCTTTGAAATGTTGAAATCCTTTGCCGGGCGGGCATCTGTTGTATGATGTCCAACCATTGCAGCGCTTCGATACAGGTCATCTCCGGTAAAAAGGCACAGCAGATACCGGGCCGCTCGCAGCGGCATTCGGTATCCGGCAGGTTGCGATAGATTGCTTGCAACTCCCGGTACAGCGGCTTTGCTTTTTTTATGATCGGATTAAGCGCATCCATGAGGTATAGATAAGGCAGTGACTTACACTAGATTTTGGCCAGTGATCATCCGAAAATTAACAGCATTTATACAGTCGCAACAAACGCTCATTCATCACGAAATAATATTTCATGAAAGAAGACCCATCCCAGCGCGTTCTTACGCCATGAACGGTATTGGCCAGCGCAATGGTGCTGCGCAGGTGGGTGATCATGATGAGTTGTTTCTGGCCGGCAACGTCCTTGAGAAAGGCCTGCATGGATTTATGGTTGATATAGTCCAGTGAAGGCTCGACTTCGTCCAGAAGGAAAAACGGGCTCTCAAGTTGATCAAAGAGCGCCAGTTTCAGCGCCAGACTGGTTATGGATTTTTCCCCGCCGGATACTTGGTGGGCCCTGCGCACGCGGTT
>CAMYNZ010000428.1 GCA_947259865.1 uncultured Desulfobacterales bacterium
GAATAGTTAATAATTAAGATGTGACCCCGTTTCGTTTCCATCTTAACTATTAACTTTAACAGCGAATAGTTAATAATTAATATGTGACCCCGTTTCGTTTCAAAGGTATTTGGGTAACAGCCCGGGAAAATCGATTGATTTATGAGTTTTTTTTAATATAACCTATGGAGTGGGCACTGCGCCGGCACGCACAGGCCGTCTATTAACAGAAACAAAGTTGTTTTGTATGGTTGATAAAAAACTTCGCCAAAAAATCCTGACGGCAAGAAATTTCCAAAAAGGCCTCAATGTTCTGATCCGCAACGACCCTGATCTGGCAAAAGTTGTTGAAGATTTCGGCCCGCCGCCGCTGTGGAAACGCAAACCCGGTTTTGCAACTCTGGTGCACATCATATTGGAACAGCAAGTTTCTCTCGCTTCCGCCCGGGCGGCTCTAAATAAATTGATGCATGCCGTTTCGCCGTTGACACCGGAAAAATTTCTGCAGCAGGATGACAAGGCGCTTAAAGCCTATGGATTCAGCCGTCAGAAAACAGCATATTGTCGCGATCTTGCTGACGCAATCCTTAGCGGTCGGCTTGAGCTGAAAAGACTGTATGCAAAAAGCGATAACCAGGTGCGGTCTAAATTAATGGCGGTTAAGGGAATCGGCCGCTGGACGGCTGATATATATTTGCTGATGGTGTTGCGGCGCCCGGACATATGGCCGGGCGGTGATCTGGCGTTGGTGACTGCCATACAGAAACTTAAACAGTTGCCTGCCCGTCCAGGGCCGGAGGAAATCAGCACGTTGGCGGTTGCCTGGAAACCCTGGCGGGCCGTCGCAGCCCGGATTTTATGGCATTACTATCTGAGCAATTCATAACCCGAATTGATCGTAAACAATTTGGGAAACATATTTTAAGTGTTTGATTATTTGTGCATTTTGCAGCCTGGGTGGTGATTTTCATAACACGAATAACCATAAGGAGATCCAGATGAAAAAATGGATGATTCTTTGTTTTTGTTTCGGATTAATTTTCACGCCATTGCTGTATGCTAAAACGGTAACCTTTGAAAAGGAGTATACCTATGATGCCGGCGAAGCTGATAGCAAGCTATCCTGTCGAACCATATCTTTGTTGCAGGTAAAACGCTTGCTTCTTGAAGAACTGGGCACATACTTGGAAGTTGAGACCCAGGTCGTCAATTATCAACTCACAAAAGATCAAATTACATTTTTTACGGCCGGTATCGTCAGGACTGAGATCATGGAAGAAACATGGAACGGATACACGTATTGGGTCAAAGCTAGAATTGACGCAGATCCAGACACGATCGCCCAATCAATCAACGAGCTGCGCCAAAGCCGTGAAGGAACCGATAATATAAAAAAAATCGAAGCCGCCAATGAAAAATATCTTGAGAAAGTTGACGAATTAAAAAGCCAGATGCAGACCATCCAGCAGGATCTTGTGAATATCAATCGTGATTACACGGAAGCAGCCCAAATTATTTTTGCATGGGAATCCTATGAAGCTGCCGAGCAGTTCAGACGTGAGGGTAATTACAGGGAGGCACTGGATGCCTATAATCAGGCCATCGATCAGAATCCAACCTATAGAAACTATCACGGCCGGGGCAGGGCCTATGCCGGGTTAAAAAAATATCGCGCGGCCATAAAGGACTTCAATAAAGCGATTGAATTAGATCCCGGCTTTCCGGGTGTGTATTTTCAAAAGGGTAAGGCCTTGAGACAAATTGGAAAAAAAAGAAAAGGTATTGCAAATATAAAAAAAGCGGCTTCAATGGGTCACGGTGGCGCCAGACGGTGGCTAAAATTGAAAGGACACTAAAGGCTGTCTCAAAAATGCAATTTATCCGCCTCCGGCGGGCTTAGGCTCAATAGCGATGTTGTCCCGCGAATTCAAATGCTAATTAATCGCGGCAAGATGCCGCTCCCACCCCTATCACTAGAGCCCATTTTGGGGTTAGTGTGCTGGTGATCAAAAGAAGTGGGAGAGGCTTCCAGCCTCGAGTTTTACGAATTTTACAACCACTTCTATACATTAATTGAGGTAACAAGATGTTTGAACAAATCAAAACTGCAAGTGAGCGAATCAGGGATCATGCAAATCTGACACCGATAATGACATCCAGAACGCTAAATACCATGATTGGCGCAGAGGTTTATCTCAAATGCGAGAACTTTCAGCGGGGGGGTGCCTTTAAATTCAGGGGCGCGTACAACGCCATGGCGAAACTCTCGGATGCCCAGAAAGCCAAAGGCGTCATCACCCACTCATCGGGTAATCATGCCCAGGCAACGGCACTGGTCGGAAAATTGCTGGGGATATCCACAACGGTTGTCATGCCCAATGACGCCCCCAAAACCAAGCGCGCTGCAACCGAAGCTTACGGAGCCAGTGTAGTGGAGTACGCGCCCGAAGAATCTACCCGGGAAGAGATCGCGACGACGCTTCAAGCGGAACATGACTATATCCTGATCCCGCCCTTTGACCACGCGGACGTCATTGCCGGTCAGGGTACGGCTGCGCTGGAGTTAGTGGAAGCAGTCAAAACACTTAATATGCTTCTGGTGCCCTGCGGCGGGGGAGGGCTGTTGAGTGGCTGTGCCATTGCTGCCAAAGGCATAAACGCCGATTGTGAGGTCATTGGTATTGAACCGGCTCTGGCAGACGACGCCACCCGGTCGTTTCACACCGGAACGCTGCACACCGTAACCAATCCGCCCACCATAGCGGATGGAACCCGCACGGCATCTCTGGGCGAACTGACCTTTCCGCTGCTGCTGCAACATGTCGATGACATGAAGACGGTGAGCGAAGACGCCATCATAGAAGCCGTTAAGTTTCTGTTTTACCGCATGAAGCTGGTAGTAGAACCATCCGGTGCTCTCGGCCTGGCAGCTTTGCTGAGCCGGACGGTATCTCCAAACGGCAGGGTCGGTGTTATCATCAGCGGGGGAAACATTGATGCCGCTATGATGACTGAAATTCTAAATTACTGAAGCCTCCCTATCTGCCAGGGAACCTTAGATCTACAAGAGGTTTATCGAGATTAAAGCCCGATAACCAGAGAGGACTTGCATGCCGCGACCTAAAAACGCGATGGAAATTTTTCAGCTGCTCGATAAGTCTAATTGCCGGGAATGCGGTGAAAAGACCTGCCTTGC
>CAMYNZ010000429.1:0-2756 GCA_947259865.1 uncultured Desulfobacterales bacterium
TCCATTATTCCGGCATCTTTCCAGCGAGATGCGAATTTTGCTATACGCCTGGCATGGATATCGTAAAAACCAAGGAATTGTTTTAAATCAATTTTTAACATTTTAGCTTGTGGCATATCTCTTGCTCTGATATATGATACAATTTTCATATCCTTTGTTTGGTTTGCCCGGGTGAGCGCATTTACGGTTTTCCTCCGGTAAAAATCAGCGACCACCCGCAGAGCGGGTGCCCTGGCAACCGGGTGCGAGGCACCCGATTTACCGGGCAAGAAGGAAATGACTCTAATATAAGATTGAGGTGCGAATCAGGGAAAACTCTCCGGGTCCCCGCTTTTATGCAGCCTGTAGGAAGACCATTTTTTATTTTGGGGCTGAAAGGATAAAATGATGTAGCCAGCTGAAACAATAGGGATAAAAAAGTGTTGTGGGCGGCCGGTCTGGACCCCAATATGCTTATATTAATTTGTTAATAATAAATTATATGTGGTAATCGTTGATGGACTCCCCTCTAACCGCATGATATATTCTTATACCCCCTAGACTACAAAATTATCCTGCGCGCCTTCCGATTACAAACCCGGTGTACATGCAATGGTTTGAATTCCCAGACAAGCGAATACCCGTCATGATGCTCTTTTTAGTATCATGCAGATCGAAAGTATTTCGGCAACAAAAGGAGAAGGCATTATGTGTCGATTATTTGCAATTACCAGCCAAGAACCTCTGTCACCCATGGCGGCCTTAGAGGCACTTGATGTGATGCGCGAAGGACATGACTGTTCCGGTGTAGGGCTTTTTTTACGAGACCTGGCCGGGCCCTTCGAGGAAATTAAAGATGCACCGATACTCTCCGGTATTTTTAGCGAAGCCGGATTAAAGCGCCTGGATGCATTTATGATGGATATCGGTTTCATGACCAAGTACAAGATTACCATCAAAGTACCTAAAACACCCCCTCCGGGTGTGCCTAAAAGAGATGTTTACCTCATTCGAGCATACGAGTATCCGGAAGAATGGGAGGTCTTCAATCAGAAAGAGCTATACGATCGTCTGCTTTCCATCCGATTGAAACTCCGAGCAATGGGCGAAGAAAAAGAAGATATGATCGTATTTTCCTTCTGGCCGGATGTCATTATGATCAAAGAGATCGGTGATCCTCTGCAAGTTGCCAACTATTTGCAATTTGATCGCGAGGAACTCCATGCGCGGGTGATCATGGCTCAGGGCCGGCAGAATACCAACTATGGGATCAATCTGTATGCCTGCCATCCCTTTTTTATCCAGGGTTTTTCCACCATGACCAATGGGGAAAACACAGCGTTTGTGCCGATCAGAGAGTACCTCACCTCCCGCGGCTTTGAGGGCTACACCGGATACCAGTCTGATTCGGAAGTTTTTACCCATATTTTACACTTTATGGTGACCAATCTCGGTTTGGGTATTGAAGTTTTTAAACATATCATTACACCCCTGCAGGATGAAGACCTTAAAGACCACCCCAGCGCCCTTATGTTGAAACATATGAAACGTTCCTGCAGGCGGCTCATTATCGACGGTCCTAATTGTGTCATCGGATGCCTGCCGGATCACAGCCTGTTTATGGCCCAGGACCGCAAGAAACTCCGTCCGGGTATAGTCGGCGGAAAGCCGGGCATGTATGCCTTTTCATCTGAAATATGCGGACTGGACGCGGCCATACCCTATCGGGACAAAAGTAAAGATTTCCAACCCATGCATCTGGATACGGCCATAGTCGGTCCGGATCGTAAGGAGGTTAACATATGCTCTCAAATAGACCCATTACCCCCAGCACTCTCAGCGTAAAAGATCTGCCCTGGCAGATCCTGTGGGACAAAGAAAAATGCTACCTGTGTGGGCAGTGCAAAGCCGTATGCCCGGTAAATGCCATTGAGTTGGGGGTTTTCCGTAAACGATTTATTGAACCGCCTGTCGGTCTTGATAGCAGTGACCCACTCCCCAGCGATTACAAACTCTATTTTGGTATTCGGCAAAAAACCGATCCGGCCTACAAGTGTGTCGGCTGTGCCATGTGCACGATGGTATGCCCCAATGATGCCATTATTCCCTGCCGCAGTGACGAGGCCGATAAGCTCAGATTTCATATGGACCGCGGTGGTCAACCTCACAGGCGGGGTGGGCGCCGCCCCGGCCCTGGATGCCGGGCGACACGAGTTTGAACTGCGGACACTTTTAGGAAGGATATTGCCACCGGATAAAAACTTGAAGTTTGTTCAGGAGCAGGGTTGGATCCCCCCGGTCCGGGAAATCTATCCACTGATTATCGGCGGTATGTCATTTGGCGCGCTGTCCCCCACGATGTGGGAAGGTCTCCAGATGGGTGTTGCCTATCTGAATGAAGAGTTGAATATGCCGGTGCGCATCAGCACCGGTGAAGGGGGCTGTCCTCCAAGGCTGCTTCGCAGCCGGTTTTTAAAGTATGTGATTCTGCAAATTGCCAGCGGCTATTTCGGATGGGATGAAATCATACATGCGATCCCGGAAATGAAGGAAGACCCCTGTGCCATCGAAATTAAATACGGACAAGGAGCCAAGCCGGGAGATGGCGGATTGCTCATGTGGTACAAAGTCAATAAACTGATTGCCGCCATCAGAGGGGTGCCGGTCGGTGTCAGCCTCCCGAGCCCTCCTACCCATCAGACCAAATACTCTATTGAAGAGTCCGTTGCTAAAATGATCCAGTCCATGTACATGGCCTGGGGGTTCAGGGTTCCGGT
>CAMYNZ010000429.1:2825-5997 GCA_947259865.1 uncultured Desulfobacterales bacterium
CCCTGGCAGTCTTAAATAACTTGACGCGAAATCCATACGCAGCCGGTTTGGCGATTGACGGGGAAGATGGCGGAACCGGCGCGGCCTATAATGTTTCCATGAACCACATGGGCCATCCGATTGCCAGCAATATCCGTGATTGCTACCTGAATCTGGTAAAGGTCGGCATGCAGAACGAAATCCCATTATTTGCCGGTGGCGGTGTCGGTAAAACCGGCAGCCCGGCTGCCAATGCAGCCGCACTTATAATGCTGGGCGCAAGCGCTGTGCAGATCGGCAAATATATTATGCAGGCAGCCGCCGGATGTCTGGGCTCAGAATCCGATCGCTGTAATATTTGCAATATCGGGCTTTGTCCAAAAGGTATTACTTCCCAGGATGCCCGTCTGTATCGTCGGTTGGATGTGGAAAATGTGGCCCAGCGAGTTGTGGATTTCTTTTTAAGCTTTGATATCGAACTCAGAAAGATCGTTGCACCCTTGGGACGCTCGACTTCTTTACCCATCGGTATGGCCGACGCTCTGGGAATCAATAACCCGGATGCCGCCGAGCGTTTGAATATAAAGTACGTGGTGTAAATCGGAGAAACTTCATGGAAGACCAACATATAGCAAAAGTATCCGGTAAACAATTCGGACAACGACTGGATTCAAGGATTCTGGAAGAGGAAATCCAGAAACTGATCAAACAGGGGTATCGAAACCTGAACATAAGAGCTTTCGGGCAGCACGGTATCGGCGGACGTCTGTGGCAGGCCGGTAATGACACCATCCATATTACAATCGATGGTCAATCC
The DNA here is from genome assembly GCA_947259865.1 of uncultured Desulfobacterales bacterium. The sequence continues at coordinate 3,622 of CAMYNZ010000429.1, forward strand.
GGTCAACGGGTGGGGTCGTTCGGTTTTCCCAATACGGTCATTGAAATAAATGGCCCGGCCTCGGATGATGTCGGCTGGCTGAATGCCGGCGCCCAGATTATTATTCATGGAAATGCGGGTAACGGCACTGCCAATGCCATGGCCCAGGGTAAAATATACATTGCCGGCAATATTGGTGCCCGTGGTATGACCATGACCAAGCATAATCCGCGGTTTGATCCTCCCGAACTCTGGGTCCTCGGATCGGTGGGAGATTATTTCGGCGAATTCATGGCAGGCGGGGTTGCCGTAATTTGCGGTTATGAGGCCCAGAATCCTCAAAACGTTTTGGGCTACCGGCCTTCTGTCGGCATGGTAAGCGGCCGGGTTTTCTTTCGCGGATCCCACCAAGGGTTTAGCCAACCCGATGCCAAGCTTGTGCCTATTGGGGAAGAAGATTGGCGTTGGTTGATTGAAAATCTCAAAATTTATTTGCAGCAAATCCGACGGCCGGAATTGTTTGATACGCTTTCAGATCAGAATCAATGGCAACTTTTGAGGGCGCGCACACCCCAGGAAAAAACGGGTCGCCAGCTACCCCTGATGGATTCTTTTAGACAGAAGGTGTGGGATAAGGAACTCGGTCCGGGAGGTCTCATTGGGGATCTGACCCAGATGGACACGAGTGCCATTGCGCTTGTCACAACCGGCAAACTGCGGCGGTTTGTCCCGGTTTGGGAAAACCGTAAATACGCAGCCCCCTGTGAGGCCACCTGTCCCACAGGTATCCCGGTGCCGGAAAGATGGCGTTTGATTCGGGATGGTCGCGTGGACGAGGCTGTCGACCTGGCGTTGTCTTATACACCCTTTCCGGCTACGATATGTGGTTATTTGTGTCCCAACCTGTGTATGCAGGCCTGTACCAGACAATCCGATTCGATGGCACCGGTGGATGTGACCCAATTAGGCCAGGAAAGCATCAAGGCCAAACTCCCGGAATTGCCGCCCGCCAGCGGGCGAAAGGTTGCCGTCATCGGCGGCGGCCCTGCCGGACTTTCAGTTGCCTGGCTGCTGCGCCAGAAAGGCCACGAAGCCATCATATATGACATGGCCCAGACGCTGGGTGGCAAAATGACCGCAGTGATACCGGGCAGCCGATTACCCGAATCCGTTGTTTCGAGTGAATTGGAACGTGTCAAAGCCGTGGTTCCCCATGTCAATTTGCAGCAGAAACTGGCAAAAAAAGATGTATCGCAGCTGCGGGAAGATTTTGATTTTGTCGTCATCGCGGTGGGGGCCCAAAAACCCAGGACGCTTCCAATTCCCGGAAATGAGAGACTCATCACGGCTCTTGATTTTCTGCACCAGGCAAAAATGGATAGTGCCCACCCGGGACGGCGCGTTGTGATTATTGGCGCCGGAAATGTCGGATGTGACGCAGCCGCTGAAGCCCATCGGCTCGGCGCCAAAGAAATCACCCTTATCGACATACAGGAACCGGCTTCTTTTGGTAAAGAAAGGCAGATGGCCGAAGCCGTCGGGTCTAAATTTTTGTGGCCGCGATCTGCCAAAGAGATTACCGAAGATGGCGTTTTGCTTTCATCCGGTGACATGCTACCGGCAGATTCGGTCATTGTTTCCATCGGTGACGCGCCTGATATTGATTTTTTACCTCCGGAAGTTTCGACCGAAAACGGGTTTATCGTTGTGAATGAAAATTATCAAACAACTGACGCCAAGATTTTTGCCATCGGCGATGCCGTAAAGCCGGGGTTGTTAACCGATGCAATCGGCTCGGGAAGAAAAGTGGCACTGACCATCTCAGATATACTGGAAGGCAAACGGCCCGCTGGGGATTCCCGCACCATGATCGACCGGGGCCGGGTCACATTGGCGTATTTTGATCCCAGAATCACGGCGTTTAGCGATGTCGATCAGTGCGGTTCGCAGTGCTCGTCATGCGGTGCCTGCCGGGACTGTGGCATCTGTGTTGCCATTTGCCCCCAGACCGCCATCAGCCGGCAGCAAGACAAGCGTCTGGCCGATGGTTATGAATATATAGTGGACGATGCGCTCTGCATCGGTTGCGGATTTTGCGCCGGGGCCTGCCCCTGCGGGGTCTGGGATCTGGCGGAAAACGACCCACTGGAATAGGAAGGCCCAACCGTATTGAGTATTCTGTCTGCCTGTGGGCTGATATGGTTGCAAACATGCGAATTCATTATTTACAACATGTATCCTATGAAGATCCGGGTTGCATTCGACCCTGGGCCGATTCCGCCGGGCATTTGATGTCCGCTACCCGGTTTTACCGGGATTGCAAACTCCCCGCCCTTGAAGAACTGGACTGGTTGATTATTATGGGCGGGCCAATGAGCATATATGATGAGAACAAGC
>CAMYNZ010000430.1 GCA_947259865.1 uncultured Desulfobacterales bacterium
TACCGACAAGTTGGCAGCCGGCCTCGGCCTCGATGGTTTCGGCCATGCCGGCTTTTTGCTGTTTTTCCTTGAATTCAATAAATTTTACTTTGATCAGCTCGTGGGCGTTGAGGGCTTCGTCAATCGAGTCTATCAGATTTACCGTTAAGCCCTTTTGCCCGAGAAAAACCACCGGCTTCAACCCATGGGCACGACTTTTTAGAAACTTTTTCTGAAAACCTTTTAATGCTTCCATAGATTTTCCCGATATATACCGATAAATTTTTTGCCTGATGTTGCACGGCAGCGACAAACCGATCGAATGCGGTCAAGCATTGATTAAATTAAGGTAATATTTTAAACTGTAAAATATGTCGAGGTATTTTTTTTTGGAAACAGCAATTATTAAAGGAGTTATGAATGCCAACCACCCGACAACCCCAGGAAGCCATAAAATTTGAAATACAGACCTACCGGCGGCCCAAAGACCGCAAAGCCCTGCTATCCAATCATGTGGCGTTTTCCGGATCACCGCAACGGCATCCCTATGACCGCGAAAAGATTATATTGGTCGCCGATCCCTACAGTACCCATAACTTCTTTTATGAGTTTCACAAAGCCGACATTGCTTACGTGGAGGAACTGCCGAGCATTGTCAACCTGAAGGGGGAAACCGTCACCATGGTGAGGGTTTGGATCAAAAAAATGAGCATCGCAATGCGCTGCTCGCCTTTTATGGTTGAAGACACCGCCGGAACGGATGTCGAAAATAAATAAAAACCGACACCCCCGATTGGATTATACCTCAATAAGATATTTACAATAGTTACAGAATTGCCAGCCCGGAATGGGAGATAAATGCGGGATCGAAATAGCTGCAGCGTGCGAGACCAAATCTAAAAGGAATTATCCCCACAATTTTAGAGGACTTTAATGACCACCAGGGTCTCGTCGTCGTCTGCTTTGAGCGGATGTCGGAAACTGTTTAAAGACTCAAATACCCCGTCCATGATCTCCCTGGCCGGTTTATCTGCATTAGCGCGAATCACATCCAGCAGCCGCTCGCTGCCGAACATTTCTCCATGGGGGTTAACCGATTCTTTGATGCCGTCGGTTACGATCAAAATGATTTGGCCGCTATGAATCTGTTTTTGGAATTCCGGATAAACGGCGTCTTCCATGACGCCCAGCGGTAATCCATCACCTGCCAGCAGTTCATATGTATCAGCCCCCGGGGTATAGAGAACCGCCGGTTCGTGTCCGGCCTTCACCCAGCGGATGACTTTTTCTTTAATGTCAATTTCACCGTAAAACATCGTCATAAAAAGATTAAGCTCATCAACATCCGGAACGAGCCGCCTGTTTACATCGGTAATGATAGCGGCACACTCGCTGGGGGTGGTTTGAACCCTTTCTCTGAGAAAAGCCCGCGCCGTGGTCATCAGCAGTGCGGAAGGAATGCCGTGATTGGTTACATCACCGACTACAATGCCGATGCGTTTTTTACCGTTTACAGGCGGATATAAAAAGTCATAGTAGTCGCCACCGGTTTCATCGCACCAGATGCTGCAGCCGGCGATGTCCAACCCATCCACCTGGGGATCGGATTTGGGCATCAGTTTTTGTTGAACCCGGCTGGCCTCGGCCAGCGAAGATTTAAAATTGTTCAGTTGATCCTGATGGTAGATGACTTTGCGGTACTTACCGATGGCACTTTGAATGGCCTGGCACAGCGTGTCTGCCGGACACGGTTTGGGGTGAAACTGAAAGATGCTGCCCTCGTTTACCGCTCTGATGGCGGTCGGCATGTCCGCAGTGCCTGTGAGCATCATCCGGACCGTATCCGGATCGCTCTTTTTGACATATGATAGAAATTCAATCCCATTCATCCCCGGCATCATATAATCCGAAACAATCACCGCATAGGGCCCATTCGCCTGAACCTGTTTCAATGCCTCCTCCCCGCTGAGCGCCGTATCGATTCTAAAATGATTCCGCAACTGCCGCTTGAGACCTGCCAGTACCATGGCATCATCGTCTACCAGCAAAATTTTCTCTTTCATTACATTTTCCTCTCTGTCAGTTCTTTACAAACTGTCTGCCAATCATTTAATCGACCGGCAACCCCAAGGTTATCCAGATATTCTTTGTCCAAGCGCCTCAATCCATTTCCATTATCATGATCATTGCTGCTGTTGTTTAGACGGTCATACACATCGCCAAAATGCACGGCGGTTAAAAGCCCCGTTGCGTTTGAAAGGCTTTTTCCGGGACAATGATGAAAAGCAATGGCTTCAATGACAGGGTATTCCAGCCCCCACAATCCCATCAAATAGGCGCCGATTTCGGAGTGACTGGTTCCAAACTCTTCTTTCTCCAGATCCCATAAATTCTGCCCGGTTTCCCGGGCCTCCGTTAAAATCTTGCGATAGGGTTCCTGAAAGTTGGTGACCAGGATCAGCTTTCCCAGATCGTGAAACATGCCTGCCATCAGGGAGTTATTGACCAGGTTCTGATCCAGATGTTCTTTCTTGGATATGGTTTGCGCGAACATACTGACCGACATACTGTGATCAAAAAGGTCGTCAAAATTAAACCAGGCAAATTTTTTCTGATTAAATTCAGAAAAGATCTTCACCGATAGAACCAGGGCTTTGATGGTTTCGGTCCCCAGCAACATCACCGCCTCTTTCGGATTGTTGATTTTGCGAACCAGCCCGAAAAATGCTGAATTTACAACTTGCAATATTTTGGCTGTCATCCCTATATCGGTGCAGATGATCTCACCGACCTTTTTTACCGAAGGTTCCGACGATTGCAGCTCGTGGATAACTTCTGTGTATACCGCCGGCAGGCTGGGCAGCGTCTCTGTTTGCGAGACGATGCGTTTGAGCGATTCATCCTCCAGCAGATTTCGCAAAGCAAACAATTCGTTCAGTGTTTGCTTTAATATGTCTGCATCACAGGGTTTTGAAAGGCTTTGGTGCGCCACCTGTACGGACTTAAAAGTCGTATCCTGCTCCACCTGTCCGGAAAGAATGATCCGGATCACTTCCGGGTGTTTGCTCTTGACTTCAGCCAGCAACTGCATTCCATCTATCTCCGGCATTCTCAGATCCGAAACGATGACATCAAATGTTCCGGAGCCAAGAATTTCCAATGCCTCCTTACTGCTGGAAGTAAACGACATC
>CAMYNZ010000431.1 GCA_947259865.1 uncultured Desulfobacterales bacterium
TTCAGAAAGAAGGCGACACCGACCAGCAGCATCACGATGCCGACCCAGTTCAACCAGCGGGTGCCCAGCTTCATCTCCAGTGAGAGTCGATCTTTTGCAGCTGGAGGGGCCTTCATTTGGCGATCTGTGGTGGTGGCCCGGGTCGGAAGGGGCGGAGGTTTCGCAGGCCCCGGTGGCGTCTGCATCCTTTCAGGCGCCGTTTCGGACACGACTTCTTTTTCAACCGAAGCGGCCGGTGGTTTTACAGCTGTCGGCTCCCGGGTGCGCAACTGTCTCAGGTCATTTTCGATGGTCTGCAGCCTGTTTTTCAATTTCCGTTGCTTTATTAGGGCAATCATACCGCAAATCGAGCCGGCAAAAAGTATACCCAGCAAAAACAACCCCAAAACAATAATCTCGTCCATTATTTGTTTCCTGTACGCCGCATTTCTGATACGCGGTCGCTTTTGATAACCATGATCGCAATTGTTTTTTTGGCGGGAATGGCTGATCATTATATCAATTATCCGCATTTCGGGCAAGTTTGGTCGTCATTGGATCTGCCATTGACTTTTTGTACACAAGTGTATTATACAAAATTGTATAATACAAAAGCGTAAAATTGAGGGCTCCCAGTTTACCATGAATCCATTTAAATACGGTACGGTTGTTTCCGGCAGGGATTTTTGTGGCAGAAAAACCTTGCTGAAGCAAATTATCGAACATGTTGAATCCTCGCAACGAATTGTAATTCTGGGCGAGAGACGCGTCGGCAAGACATCCCTGGTCTGTGAGGCGGTGAGAAAGTGCAAAGGTGTGAGGCTGTTGTATGTGGACTTGCTGGGGATAAAATCAATCGATGCCCTGTGCCGGAGAATCCTGCGCGCCATCGTTTTGCTGCATAAAAAATCCGGTTGGATGGAAAAAATGATAAAAAGCCTGGCGTATCTGAAACCCACAATTTCGGTGGATCCCATTACATCCATGCCGACTATTTCCTTCGACGCATCTGTTGAAATGCAGGCTAACTCAATCCCGGAAGTCCTGGCCCTGATTGAATCCATCAGCCAATCCCACCGCCTGGCGGTAGTTTTAGATGAGTTTCAGGATACCATGAACCTGGCCGACGCCCACGAGGCACTCGCACTGTTGAGAAGCGGTATTCAATTTCAGACCCGGATTCCCTATATTTTTGTGGGCAGTATCCGACATCAGATGAATAAAATATTCAGCGATCATGATTCACCTTTCTTCAAATCGGCCATCCCCATATCAGTCAACCCGCTGCCGTTTGAGATATTTTCCAGGTTTCTCAAAAAAAAGTTTGCAAACGGACATCGAAAAATGGCCACCGAGGTGCTGGAAAAAGTTTTTGCAATTGCCAACAATATCCCCGGAGATATACAGCAGTTTTGTGAGGCCCTCTGGGAAATCACAATGGAAAAAGAAACCATAGACGCGCATAAACTGAAAAGCGCCCTCGAATTGATATTTGCCAGAGAACAAAAATCCTATGAAAACTATATCGGACTGTTGACAAATATCCAGTATCGATGTCTCCTGGCAATTGCCAGTCAAGGCGGCACCGGTGTCTTTTCGGTGGCCTTTTTGAAAAGCGCCGGCTTTAATAACCCTTCAACGGTTCGAAGAGCAATTACGCGTTTGACCAACCTTAATATTTTGTTTAACAACGACGGCATCTATCAATTTATGAATCCCTTTTTCAGGGCCTGGCTTCTCCAGATTGGGTGACTGTTTTCTGAAACGATGTGCTGCGTTGATGGTTTAAATTATGCGTTGCAAGTAGGCGAATGATTATTCACCGCCCGCTACGCTCGAGGCGCAGAGACCGCAGAGGGTTTATTTTTTTTTGCTTTCCGTTGAGAGGACGGAAAGCAAAAGACCTCAGCCCTGCGGGGCATGTTAGCTGCCCTTGAGAAGAGTTATCTTTTCATGCCGGGTTATAGTTTACAAATGCTGTGCATTTTCCCTTTATCGGGATACTTGTCCCGTTGACCAGCGGGATCAGCGACAAAGGGAAAGGATAGATTTCTCTGCAGTCTCTGCGTCTTTGCAGTGAGTACAATAAGCCAGCTAGCAACCAAATTGAGCAGAACCTGATAGCGACGATAATTGGCTTTACAAACAAGGCAAGCTGCAAAATAGAAACAAAATAATTTTACCACATGTAAGGCATTTCTTTATGTTACGACATGACCACCTTTTCCCGACAACCGACGGAGATTTTCACTATATCAACTGGGGCGGGTCCGGACCATTGGCCCATTTTTCCCATGCCACCGGATTATGTGCCGGGACTTACGCACCCCTGGCCCAGAGGCTAAAAACACACCTGCGGGTTTTAGGCATGGATGACCGCGGGCACGGTGCGACCGAAGCGCCTGCCAATCCGCGTAAGCTAAAAAATTGGGATATCTTTGTCGAGGATTTGGAACGCTTTTTTGAGCATCTGGGCGAACCCGCAATAGCCATGGGGCATTCGCGCGGGGCGGCGGTGAGTTTACTTTTAGCTGTCAAACGTCCGGAATTGATACGCGCTCTGGTTCTGATTGACCCCACCATATTGCCGCTTTCGTGGATGTGGTGGTGGTATGTGGCCAAAAAAAGCGGATTGGCCAGGCTGGTGCCCATAGTGGCCACGGCAGCCCGGCGCAAAAGCGTTTGGCCCGATCATGAGGCGATTTTATCTGCCTATCGCGGCAAAACCGTATTCAAAAACTGGCAGGATGGTTTCCTGGATGCTTATATTAAGGATGGTACGCAAAAGACCGATGCGGGAACCGTAACCTTACGCTGCCAACCGGCCTGGGAGTCTCAGTGTTTTGCCGCATGCCCCCATGATATCTGGCGCTTCGTCCCACGGCTTAAAAAGCCGGCTCTGGTGCTTTATGGTGCAGAGTCCGACACCTTTTTGGCACCGGCTGCGAATCGGTTCAGGTCTAAAGTTCCTCATACCGTTTTTCATTGCTTTGAGGCAACCGGGCACTTCGTCCCCATGGAACGGCCGGATGATTCAACGGCTGTCATTCACAATTTTCTTAAACACCAAAACATCATCTGATAAACTTAAAAAAAATTATACGCGACGAAAAATTTAAAACATAATTTAAAGAATCTAATAGGTGAAAGACAATGAAATCGCCGGCCTACAAGTCCTGGCCCTTTAA
>CAMYNZ010000432.1 GCA_947259865.1 uncultured Desulfobacterales bacterium
ACTGCAAATCGGATGATCAGGAAGCGATAACCGCCACGAACTGACAGATGTTTTGAACACTCACGGAGGCTATTAGCAACATATGAGGGCGGCGTTTCAATACAATCTGAAACGCCGCCCTTTCTTTAGTCCCTTACAGTCTGCTGGTCACATAAAACGCGTGACTCGTAACCTTAATGCTTTATTGTCCGCCCATGCCGGGCGGCTTTTTTTTCTTTAAAGCTTCCTCTTTGACAATTTGTTTGAGAAATTCCCGGGCGCCCTCATGGTCGGGGTCGATTTCAAGTATGTGTTCAAACTGTTCGGCCGCCTTATAGGGTTGCCCTATTTCCAGATAAAATAAACCCAGATATTCCCGAAACTCGATAACTTTCGGTTCCAGGCGAATGGTTATCAAAAGCTCCTTTTCCGCTAAACCGTATTGAAGCGTCTCCTGAAAGGCCTTGGCAAGACCGAAATGATTGTCGGCACTCTTTGAGTTTATCGCCAGGCCTTGTTTGAAGGCCTGTACCGATTCCTCGATTTGACCCAATCCCAGATATGCTTCGCCCAGATTGTGGAAGATCTGATCGGATTTGTACCCCAGAGATATGGCCTTTTCATAAAGCATGACCTCCCTGATACGATCACCCGTTTGGCCATAAGCATATCCGAGGTAATAGTAGGCCATAGAATTTTTGGGATCCTTGGCAATTATCTGCTCATAAAGACGTATTCCGGTTTTATAATCACCGCGGGTCATGGCCTGGTGGGCCCTTTGATCCACTGAAACGGTTTTCTCAAGTGCAGCCGGTGTCGGTTTTTGCGGGGTTTCTTCCACCCCGCGAAGGGTGCAGGCCTGGAGGCCGACGAGAATTAACATGCAAATAATAACGCTAAAATACCGGCCGGACAGTAACCTTTGAAAATGATAATTAAACCTCTGGGGATTTCTACCGGTAAATGATCCTGCAGCATCTTCTTTTGTCCACCGAGATCGCCATGAAAATGGATTGGTGGAATGATGGATGGATGCACTATTTGTTTCTAGCGGATGGTATCCAATTTTTAGTGTTTTTATCATGATCGATTTTGTTACTGATAGTCGCCCGGGGGATCTTCTTATCACTAAAAATATTCCCCCTTCATAGATCTGGGACAATCGGAACAGTATTTTGAGATTCACTTTTGAAGCCACTGCTAGACCTCGCTAAAACTCCAGTAAGGATACTCCAAACGATAGACGCTGATCTTGCCGGGGTTGTTTTCACGGCTGGCTGCCAGCCACAGGATACTTTCTCTGGCGGCGGTTGAAATCGGATCAATGGGATCCCAGTTAGGGATGAGAATCATGGCATTGTCGGCACTGTACTCGATATCTCCGGACTCTTTGAAAGATCCCAGATCTGGTTTTTTGGTGTATTGACCGCCTGTGCCTCTGGACAACTCGGAAATAACAAAGAAAGCGACGTTTTGTTCATCGCGTATGGCCTCCATATGCCGCAGCCATGAATCGATGCCGGTTCTCCGGTCCGAGAGATCTTTAAACGGAAGTTTATGGAGGCTATCCACGACGACCACGGTCTTATCACTTCGCGTTTCATGCTGCAAAAAGTCGATATGACGCCGCATAATGTCAGGGTTCAGCTTTCTGTCGGTCACCACCCGAAAATATTGAAGTATCGCCTGAAACTCTGTTTGGGCTTGCTTGAACCTTTTAACGGCCTTGTCATCCAAATCGTTTTTCCTCAGTTCTGCATCCGATATCCTGCTCAAACGGATCAGGGTTCTGTGATATATCTTTTGGCGACCGTTTTCGAAATCATAATAAATGACCGCCGTCTTGCGCCGGGCCATTTCGGTGGAAATCTGCATGTAAAAACATGACTTACCCGCTTTGGGCGGTCCTCCCATGATGTTGATGCCTCGAATTCCGCCCATAGCCTTGTCCATGTTTTCAAAACCTGAGCTTATGCCCAGCAGGTCTTTGCCTTTGTCTTTGTCCAGGGTCTGCAAAAAACCGCGATGTTCTTTTTCAGGTGATACAAAGGGGGAAAAAGATTTGCTGGTTTGTATCATCTGGAAAACTGCGGTCCGAAGATCTTTTCCTTTATCGGCCGCCAGCCGGCATAGGTCATAACCCCGCTGCAAATGAGCCGACCATTTTAGTATCCTGGCTTTGAAGCCGAGTTTGGTGGCCAGGGCCCGGGCTGAAAGGTGCGCCTCGGGAGCATGGGCGACCACAATAAAAAGATGGTTTATAAAAGCCAGACGGTCCGGATCAATCGATTCCAGATCCGCCAGAGCGGGAACGGCGATACCCGGATAACCAAGCTCTTTTAGAGTCAGGAGGTTATTTTCACCTTCGGTGATAAACATCGCGCCGCCTTCGCATCGATCGATTTCAGGTATGCCATAAATCTTGAATTGATCCGCAAAAAACATTTCATTGCCATGCCAAAAATTGTCGTTCTCACGGCCGGGCAGCACGCAACGAGCGGCGTAAGCGTTTCCATCTTCCATGTAGTATGGATAGACCATATAGCGACCGTTATATCCGATCTTCATTTCGTCCAATGTAGCCCTGGATACCCCGAATTCCTTAAAATATCCGTACTGGGTTCGGGTCATCAAGCTGGTATATTTGGTGATTTCGGGTTTGAGACTTTTTAGGGGGTAAATAATATCCTGGACATAGGGATCCCTGTCCGGATCATAACCCGGTATTTCTTTGGGGTCGATACCCATCAAGCGTCCGAAATACAGCGGAAATCCTCCCGGTTTGCAGCGGCTCAAACATCGAAAAAATCCGACAAAATAGCTCTCCGGGTTAATCAGCGCCACCAGGGTGCCCGGTTTATCGTCACCGGCAGCGGAACAAAATGGACAGGGGGCCTTCAGATGATTTTTCTCAATTGAGGCCTCAGGTATGTGTTTCAGATAAAATTGTTTTATTTGGTCGGCATAATTCATGAATTCTTCTCCGATAAAAATTCCTATTTAATTCAGGTAATTATAGAATTTTTTGATCCGGTTGTCAAGCGGGAATGTGATGTCAAATGGAGGGTGGGCAAGACTGAGCGTCAATCGGCCAAATTTATTGAACCACAGAGTACCGGATAAAGAAGAACCGGCGCATGATATACAGGAACATACGTATGATCAAACGCCTTAAAAA
>CAMYNZ010000433.1 GCA_947259865.1 uncultured Desulfobacterales bacterium
GGTACCCGTATTTCGAAGGGATCGGCAAAGGGATTGGCGGCCGCTCCCACAAACATTTTGATAGGTCGGTCCAGATCATCACCGCCTAAAAACTTGCCCTCATCCCGCATGAGCCTCACCATCTGGATCAGCTGCATGGAATCGATGTCATGCACATTCTGGCCTTTGGGATTGTCGCCGAAACTTTGATGATCACCGGATAGACATAGCATGTTGTGGATATCAAATGAGGCTGCACCCAGAATATCGCTTTGCAGGGCAATCCGGTTGCGATCCCGGGTCACCATCTGGAGCACAGGTTCCTGGCCGTTTAGCTTCAGGCGGATACAGGCTGCCAGACTGCACAGGCGCGTCATGGACGTCTGGTTATCGGTGATATTGATGGCATCCACATGATCTTTGATCAACTCTGCCTTTTCGATGATGGGGTCGGGGTTGCTTCCGCGAGGCGGCCCGCACTCGGAGGTAACGGCAAAATGACCTTCGCTTAAAATTTTTTCAAGTTTGCTCGGTGTTTTTACGCTCATTGTTGCACATCCTCCCTGACAACTTTTCTGGGGCCCCCGGCCCTGTCCGTTGACCAGTCTTTAATGGGGCACAGTGTTTCGTATTCATCCATTCTATCCAGGGCTTTCATACGATCAACAATCAACTGCCAGGCACAGTCAACCTCGGCGTTGATTTCACATTTGCCTTCCGTTGAGCCGCCGCAGGGACCGTTAAACAGTCGTTTGGCACAGCGCGCAACCGGGCAGATACTTCCGGTGGTCGCCAGGATACATTCTCCGCAGCTCTGGCAACGCTCAGTCCAAAGTCCCCTTTTTTCAGTGGCACCCATAAAGATGTGTCCTATGCTTTATCCGGCAGTTATTATGATTCTGATGGGTATCGCGATAACAGCGATTCAGAGGCCAAGGACTTTGGGCTGAACCTGGGTTATTTTTTTGAAGACACTGCCAAAATAAGTTTAAGTCTTGGCTATCATACGGATGACACCGGACTTCCGGGCGCATTGTTAGAAAGCGAACTTGCCGCAGGCGCTTCGAGAACATCCACAACCCATCCGGATGATTTTGCCGATATCGATGATCACTACATCAAGGTATTACCCGAGATTTATTTCCTGGATGACAGCCTTTTTCAGCTGGACGTATCCTTTAGAGAAAGAGAATCGACATTTTTTAGTTCTTTTACCGGCGGGACATTTGAAGGTAACACCGAAATCGAAACACTGATTATTTCGCCGCAATTTATTATTAAAGAGCAGGTCTTCGGGTTTGACAACAATTTAACCTTTGGTTTTGACCATCTAAAAGCAGAAGAAGACATTGTTAATACTACTTTTGTAGGAATTCCCACAACCGATAAATTTAAATTGGAAAAAGAAAACTACGGATATTATATCCACAACGAATTTTATCCCTATGATGAACTTGCATTGTCGGCCGGTTACCGTCATGATGAGGTTGAATACACCTTTAAACCCAGCACACCGGATAAGGCCGATTATGATGAAAGTCTGCTTACCGCGGGGATCAATTATAATTTTCATAATGAATCTTATGTTTATTTCAGTTTCTCGGAAAGTTTCCGTTATCCGGTGCTAGATGAGGCCTTTGATTTTTTCACCAATACCATTGATACGACCTTAGTTCCCCAAACATCGGATGATTACGAGATTGGAGTCAGACATCATTTCACAAACAGTCTTCGGGTTAATTTAAATCTTTTTCGGATCGATACCGAAGATGAACTCTTTTTTAATCCCGCAAAGGGCCTGTTTGGTGCCAATGATAACCTGGATGGTAAAAACAGACGGGAGGGTGTGGAAATAACGCTTGCTAAAACATTTAAAAATTTGACATTGCGGGGAAGCTACGCTTACACAGATACCGAAATAAGAAGCGGTCCATTTTCGGGTAACCAGGTACCTAATGTTCCCGAACATCAAGCCACCGCGGATGCTGTGTATTCTATTATGGATAGTCTTACGATTGCTTTGAGCGGGATTTATGTGGGAGAGAGACTATTGGAGAGTGATTTTGCCAATACATTTCCCGAACAGGATCATTATATCGTTTTGAATACTAAAATTAAATATACTTGTAAAAATTATACAGCCTTTCTAGACCTAAATAATATACTCGATGAAGAATACTCAGAATTCGGTGTGCTCGGCGGCTTTCCGGTTGAACCGGCATTTTATCCATCACCCGAGATCAACGTCCTGATTGGTGTATCGGCCGCATTTTAAAAATGATTTGTATCCAGTATCCACAGCAACTAGAAAATTAACTATCATAATCATCTGTATTATTTTTGGAAGTCCTACCACCGACACGGCGGGGGGGTAACATCATGCTCGAAATATTTAGAAGCGGGGGACCGGTTATGTATCCCCTTCTGGCCTGCTCCATTATTGTTTTTACTGTCATCATCGAGCGGATTTTTTTCTGGATTAAACTCAATATAAATAGTGACCAAGCGCTGGTTGATGATATTCTGGAACTGTGCCGCATCGGTGATTGGCAAGCCGTGAAGCAAAAATCGGCCAATTCTAAAGACATCACCCTAAAAATTTTGATCAGCGGAATTCTTCATAAGGAATTTTCCATGGGAAAGGCCATGGAGGCGGCTGCCAACGAAGAAGTCAAGCGCATGCGACAGTTTATGGGTATTTTAGATACCATGATCACGGTCGCACCCCTTCTGGGGATTTTCGGCACCGTTATCGGCATCATTACGTCCTTCGAGGTTCTGGGAACCAGCGGCATCGAACATCCTCATGCGGTTACCGCCGGTATTGCCCAGGCGCTCATTACCACCGCAACCGGTCTGGGTATCGCCATTCTTACGGTATTTCCTTACAATTATTTCAACTCAAAAGTCGAAAAAGCCGTCCATGACATTGAAAAATACGCGACCAGTCTGGAGATCGTGTACGAAAAATTGGTTCCCAATTCAAGCCGACAAGAGGAGGGGGTGCCATGAAAATTGATCTGCAGACCTCCAAAAAAGTTCGCATTGAAATGCTGCCCCTGATCGACATTGTTTTTTTGGTTCTGGTATTTTTTATTTATGCCATGCTGTCTATGGCCGTCCATCGCGGATTGCCGGTTGTGCTGCCGATCTCATCAACATCTAAAATCGATAAGATTGATAAAAAACTGGTTTTATCAGTGACGGTAAAAGCGGATGGTGCCATTTTTATCGATAAGGAAAGGGTTGACCTGGAGGAGCTTTCGGTATTATTGAAACGCAAGGCGAGCGACCACAAAGAGGCGGGCGTATTAATTTTCGGTGATCGCAACCTTTCTTACCAGCAGCTTTTTAAGGTTCTTGATCAAATCAGGATTGCAGGACTCCAGAGGATTTCACTTCAGTCGGAGGTTGAGCAATAAAAATGAAACGGTGTTTGATACCTGGCATTATCGCTTTGAGCATACACGGTTTGCTTTTTGCAATGGAGTTCAATTGGCCGGCCGGTGAATCTTTTCTGCATTCCAAAACACCTGTTATCACTGTGACCTTAAATTATTTTCAAACCGAGAACCCCAAACCTATCGTGACCTCCCGAAAGCCGGTGCCCCCAAAAATCATTAAAAAAGTAAAACCGGTTAATTTGAAACCAAAACCGATACCCAAACCAAAGCATGATTTTGTCCCTCTGGCAAAGTCTAAAACTCAACCGATATCCCCCCAAATGCCCGATCCGGTGCACCAACCTGACAAGATGGAAATTCGCACCGAGCTAAAGCCTGTTAAAATGCCATATGAGGCTACTGAGACGATCACCCCCGTTGCCCTCGTTACAAGTGTCGTTCCCCGGACCAAGGCACCACCCGCACCTGTGATCCGCAAAGCCAAGCCCATATATCGCCGCAATCCTCCACCCCGCTATCCGCGCCTTGCGCGCAAAAGAAAATATCAGGGCGTAGTCATCCTTGACGTTTTTGTTAATCAAGATGGCGGCGTCGGTGATATAAAAGTGTTTAAATCCAGTGGCTATTCGATACTCGATAAATCCGCACTGAGATCCGTCAGAAAATGGGATTTCGAGCCCGGCAAGCGGGGGGATAAGAAGGTGGGGATGTGGGTCAGAACACCGGTGCGATTCCAGCTTGAATAATCATCATCTATGTTTTGCCTGCATGGGCTCAGATTCATCCTTTGGCTATACTGAAATTCACATCAACCGTTTCTGCCAACAACTACCCAACCCGGTAGGCCACAGATCCCCTGGGATGTTTATACCAACCAGGATCTTCATCGTAATTGGCCAGGTGATCCCGCACTTTAATAACCGTCAACATACCACCCATTTCAATATTTCCAAAGGGACCTTTGCCCATCATCATGGGCAATGTGTTTGGGGGGCCGGCCATGTGTTCTGACATGGGCTGCATTTCCGCCATGCCCTTTTCTCCCATAGCCATGTAGCCCGGGAGCAATGCTTGAATTTTTTCTTCCAATCCTCTCTGGTTCACACCGATGGTATTGGGCAATTCATGGGCCATGCTGTTCATGGTATGATGGGATTTGTGACAGTGGAAAGCCCAGTCTCCGGGCGCATCCGCAATAAACTCGATATCGCGGGTTGACCCTACCGGTATCAGGGCAGTTGTCTCCGGCCATTGCCCGGCCGGCGGAATCTGACCACCGTCAGTGGCGGTGATGTTAAATGCGTGCCCATGGATATGAATGGGGTGTTCATCCATACTCAGGTTGGCAAGCCTGATCCTCACGCGGTCGCCGGTTTTTACAACCAGATGATTGGTTGCCGGAAAGACTTTGCTGTTAAAGGTAAAGATGTTGAAGTCCAGCATAACTGCCGGATCCGGACGATAGGTCCCCGGGTGAATCGCCCATTCGTGCAGCATGAGCGCAAAATCACGGTCGATCGGCGGGTTTTGTTTTCGCTTAGGTTGTATAATAAAGAAGCCCATCATACCCACCGCCAGTTGGACCATTTCATCCGCATGGGGGTGGTACATAAACGTTCCATGTTGTTTCAGATCAAACTCATAGGCATAGGTTTCACCCGGCTTTATATGGGGCTGTGTCAATCCACCTACCCCGTCCATGCCGTTGGGTAAAAAAATACCGTGCCAGTGAATCGAGGTATGTTCCGGCAACTTATTGGTAACAAGGATTCGAACCCGGTCGCCCTCTACTGCTTCGATGGTGGGGCCCGGTGTCTGTCCGTTATATCCCCAGCATTTGACCGTCATGCCGGGAGCGAATTCCCGCTCAACCGGTTCAGCCACCAGGTGAAACTCTTTGATCCCGTTTTTGATTTTATAGGGCAGCGTGCTGCCGTTTGGTGTGATGACCGGTTTGCCGGGCATCTTTGCTCGGCGGGATCCCATGCTCGGATTTTTTTCATGTGAGGGGGAATGGCCATGTTGTGTCTGGGCCATTGCTGTTTTTATTAATGCAGTGCTGCCGGCAAATGCGGCTAAACTGTTTACTATCAATTCACGTCGTGTCAACATGTTGTTTCTCCTCAGGTTTTGTGTTCACATTTTTTCAAAACACTCCGACCCCTGTGATAGTTAATTGTGCTATGAAGGCAAACGCCCGCCCAATGTCCGTTGAAGC
>CAMYNZ010000434.1 GCA_947259865.1 uncultured Desulfobacterales bacterium
CAAAGGAAAAAATATTGCCGATGTTCTCGACATGACCGTTAACCAGGCATCCGTTTTTTTTGAGAGAATCCATCAGATCCGGTTGAAGCTCAATACCCTTGTCGAGGTGGGATTGGGCTACATCCACATCGGGCAGCAAGCCACAACGCTGTCCGGAGGTGAAGCCCAGCGCGTGAAACTATCTCGTGAACTCAGCAAGAAAGGCACCGGCCGGACAGTCTATATACTGGATGAACCCACTACGGGTCTGCATGTGGATGACATCAAGAAACTGCTCAAGGTGCTCAACACCCTGACCAATGCGGGCAATACCGTTATCGTGATCGAACATAATATGGATGTTATCAAGACCGCGGATCACATCATCGATTTGGGTCCTGAGGGTGGCGACGAGGGCGGTTATATTGTCGGCCGCGGCAGCCCGGAAAAAATTGCAAAAATGAAAAACTCTTATACCGGACTGTTCCTGAAAAAATACCTGCCGCACTGACATAATATCCGAATCAGAGTACTTTTGCAGCCGGAAAAAAAACTGGGCCGCACCCTTTTACAGGTGCGGCCTAGTTTAACAAACTCAGCGGTTATAGCGACTAAGATTTAGGTACCCAGCAACGACGTAACCGTCTTTGACATCGGCGCCGCATAGATAAGAATTAGCGAAACAACCAGGGCGTAAATACAAAGAGATTCGATCATGGCAAGTCCGATCAGCATCGTGACCGTCACCTTGCCTGATGATTCCGGATTTCTGGCTATCCCCTCTACCGCTGACCGTAAACCAATACCCTGTGCGATGCCACAACCGAAAGCGGCAATCGCAATACCAAATCCGGCTGCAGTAACACATGCGATAAAATACTTTAAGGCTTCAGCTTCCATACTAGATTCTACCTCCTTTATTTAATTTGTTATTGGGCTTCTTCCATGAACCCATCAACGCGCGGCAATCAGACCGGATGAACACGGGTGAAACGTCGATTACCCAACCATCCGCCCTCACAACAATTCAATTCCTCATCCACTATTGGCTCAGTGCGCATGTTCCATGGCACCGGAAAAGTATATGATAGACAGCAAAAAGAAGACGAAGGCCTGCACAAAAGATACAAAAATACCCAGAACCATAATCGGCAAGGGGGCCAGAAACATACCGGCCAGCAAGAATAGGATCGCCAAAACCAGTTCATGGCCGGCCATATTTCCAAAAAGACGGAAGGTCAGGGATAAAATACGGGCGGCATGGCCAATGAGTTCGATCAGAAATATCAAGGGGCTCATCCACCACACTGGACCGAGAAAGTGTTTGATATATTTTACGCCATGATATTTAATACCGATGACATGGGTAAAAACAACGACAACCAGTGCACAGGAAAGGGTTGTGTTGATGCTGGCGGTTGGCGGAAAAAAGCCGGGAATGAGACCGCTCAAGTTGCAGAAAAATATATATATAAACACCGAGCCGGCTAAAGGGAAAAGCCATCGACCCTCCTCCCCGGTGACGTCAACCATAAATTCTTCCAGTCCTGAAATAGCGACCTCAAACAAATTCTGCATTTTGTTGGGGACCATACTGATTCCTTTGGCCGCCATAGCCCCTAAAACGATCAGCACGGTCATGATCACCCAGGAATAAACAACGTGAGGATAGGCATGCGCAAAATGTCCAAAACCGATCAGTTCGAAAAACTTGACGAAAAAGAGATAGGGGTGTTCCATGCTTAAAACGCCTCCTTTAAGATAATTTTTTTCACCTCCCGCAGGGTTGCCAAAATGATACTTGCCACCACTACCGAAAGACCGGCGACCAGACCTAATGGATGAACAAAGTTGCCTGATATGAGTATAAAAATAATTAATCCGCTGGCAATGAAGCGCATATAATACTTGGCTAAAACCACGGTGTGAGATGCCAGGTGTGGCGGGGTCAGTGCCTTCTTAAGTGTTCGGGCCAGCAGGTGAAAATTAATGGTTACGATGAGGCCGCCGGCAATAATGCCTGCGGCAAAATCTGGTGGTGAGATCAGAAGTCCAAGAATACTGGCTCCAAAAAAAAGGACCCAATTGGCACGGGTAATAAAATATAAAATGCGTCGCGATGTTTCCACTGGATGTATAAAAACCACTTCTAAAGTTTTCTGCTTTTTTTTATCGCCAGCCCGATGTTTCTATAGCCTGCGGCAATCCCAAGGCCCAGGCAAATAAGCGTTAACCAGGGGTGCGTATCAAACTTTCGATCAAGATATACGCCTAAGGCTAACCCGATAAAAATCGACAGCGAAACGGACAATCCGAGACTGCTGTAATACGCCAATTCTCTTATGGAACGTCTTGTCTCTCGCTTCATATGAATGATCGCTTTTTAAAAAACGAAAAGCAAAATCTCCAGCGATTTTTTCGTAAATGCAACTAACACAGGATCTTATGCAAGTCAACGTTAAACTAGTGATTTTCAATGCAGACTAAAGCCGGATTTCACGGGTATCAAATACCGGCCCATCCAGGCAAGCGTGCAAATACTGGTCGGAGGCATCTCGAATTTCAACCGCGCAACCCAGACAGGCGCCCAGCCCGCAGGCCATGCGGGCCTCAATCGAAACCTGACAGAGGATCTCATATTTTTCAACGATACCGAGAACGCACTGCAGCATTTCCAACGGACCGCAGGCATAGATGATATCCGGTAACGAATCCTGAATGGCCAGCTCTACCGGGTGAGTTACAAGACATTGGTCTCCCGCGCTGCCGTCATCGGTTGTTGTGTGAACGGGCATTCCGAGGTCGGTAAAATCATCCGCGCACAAAATATCGCCGCTTGATTTTCCGCCTAAAAATATACGACAGCGGGCCGGATCCGCACCCCTTGCAACCAGAAATGACGCCAAAAAAACCATAGGGGCAACGCCGATCCCTCCGCTAACTATAAAAACATGACCCAAACGGCCGGGAAGGGTAAAAGCCGAACCCAGGGGGCCCAGAACGTTCAGACGTTGACCTTCAGGCAGCCGGGCAAGCTTGCGGGTGCCCTTGCCAACGCGCTTATATAGGATTTCAATGCCCTCAACGCGCCCGCCGGCCGCAATGAGACGATGAATAGAAAAAGGCCGACGTAATAACGGGTCGTTGTGACCGGGGAGGCGCAGCATGACAAACT
>CAMYNZ010000435.1 GCA_947259865.1 uncultured Desulfobacterales bacterium
ACTCCTGGCCGCTCTTGTTATCTGCAGTTCAATGCTGAAGACTCCAAGAAATAAGTAACTATTTTATTTAACTAATTGAGTTTAGGGAGCGTTTGGCCCTGTGTCAAAAATTAGTAAGTAAAGATCCTTGAATCGTAAACATTAGGTCGTCATTAATGCTGGCTCATTACACTAAAATCTATTTTAAAGCAACTCGGCTGCCCATGGCCATTTCTTGACAATTAAGTGGATTCGTGACCTAGTACCGATAAATTAGCAATTATCAATTTCAGAATCCGTTAGATTTATATTGCTTAGGAGACTTGCCGATGTTTAAGAAACTGGCCTCAAAGCTTTTGGGGAAAGATAAATCCAGGCCGGCGTCGGACGGCTTTTTCTTGAATGCACGCTGCCGCGAATGCGGCGAGCAATTTAACCTTTTTATCAATAAGTCTTATGAGCTGTCGCAAAATTTTGAAAAAAACGGCAGCGTCACTTATTTACTAAAGAAAGAAATATTCGGAGTTGGCTGTAAAAATCGAATCCAGGTTAACATGCGGTTCGACAGCGCAAAAAATCTGGTATCAAGACAAATAGAAAACGGTGAATTTATCGAGGGTTGATACCAGATGAGCGTCACACGACGAAACTTACTCAAAAGAGCCCTATGGATGAGCGGCTCGCTGATCTTACCGGCACGGTTTCTTCACGCCGCCGGGGATAGAGCGCACCAATGGTTGCCGGCTTACGCCATTTCAGAAAATGAGGCCAAGCTGGCTCGCAAAGTGGAGCAGGCCTTTGCGATTTTCGAAGAATGTCGGTTATGCCCTCGGAAGTGCGGCGTAAATCGATTAATAGGAGAAAAAGGATTTTGCCGGGCGACATCCAGACTTGTGGTCTCTTCCGCTCATCCTCACTTTGGTGAAGAAGTCTCGCTGGTGGGCAAAAACGGATCCGGAACCATCTTCTTTTCCAACTGTAATCTGCGCTGTGTGTTTTGCCAGAACTGGCCCATCGCCCATGAAGGCCGGGGCAAAGAAATCGGCGACGAAGACCTGGCCGATGTGATGCTTTATCTTCAAAAAATCGGCTGCCATAAAGGGGCTGCGTATTCCGCTGGTTTACAACACCAGTGGCTACGAGCGGGTGGAGATGCTCAAACTCCTGGACGGTGTGGTGGATATTTACTTGCCGGATATGAAATTCATGGATGCAGACCAAGCGGAGATTTACCTGGCCGGCGCATCCGATTACCCGGAGATGAGCAAAAATGCGCTTCTTGAGATGCATCGGCAGGTCGGCCTGCACAAGACCAATGAAGAGGGCATTGCAATCCACGGTGTAATGATCCGTCATTTGGTGATGCCCAATCAAGTCGCAGGAACCGAAAAATTTGTGCGCTGGGTAGTAGCAAAATTGCCAAGATCAACCTATGTCAACATTATGCATCAATACCACGTGGATTATATGGCCTTTGAATATCCTAAAATATGGCGCAGCATCACCAGCGAGGAGTACCTTGAAGCAATGGGTTGGGCCGAAAAATACGGCCTGACCAGCCTCGATCCGAAATCGATTGCGGTTAGAGATTTTTTTGCTATGCATAAAGAGAAATAGCGGAGACTGATAAATATGGGCGGCAGATTTGGAAAATATGGTGATGCCAAACGCAAGGCCAAACTCAGGCAAAGCGCATTTGTGAAAAAGAAAGCAGAGAACTTAAAACCAAATCCGAAACAAGGCCGGCGTCAACGGAAAAAGAAGGCAGATTTAAATGTGTCACCTTGAATATCTCTGAGGAGTCATTTATAGAACAAGGTGAAGGCAATCAAAACATCGATCATTAGACCATAATTGTTTTAAATCGACCATTTAACTAAACCGAACGCTAAACATGCAGGAGATACGTTTTCACGGACGCGGCGGCCAGGGGACCGTAGTGGCCTCCATTTTGTTGGCCAAGGCTTTTTTCAGTGCCGGTCATTTCGTTCAGACCTTTCCCGTTTTCGGCGTTGAAAGACGGGGAGCGCCGGTTGAAGCCTACTTGAGACTGGACCAGGAAAAAATTTTGATTCGCAGCAATGTGTATACCCCCGATCATGTGGCAGTGCAGGACATCAAACTACTGGACTCCGTGGATGTCACGGCAGGGCTTAAGAAAGGGGGATGGATTCTGGTAAACACCCCCTTCCGCCCGGGGAGCATGGAGATATTTTGCGGTTTCAAGCTGGCATGGGTCGATGCCACCGCCATTGCCATACGAAACCAGCTGGGTACAAGCACCCACCCCATCATCAACACGGCCATGATCGGAGCTTTTGCCCGCATGCTGGAGATGCCGCCGTTGGACAAGATTGCCGATGCCATTAGAGAAGACATCTCCGTCAAACCGGAACAAAATATTCAGGCGTCTGAGGATGCATACGAGAACGTAGAGCTCATTGGATTGATACCGTGAAATTCCGTGTCGTTCCGTGATGATTTTTTTCTTCTGAATTCGGTATATATATCAAGGTTCAAACAATGAAAGATCCGAATTTTAGCGAAATCCCGTTATTCATTCCTCATTCCAGCACATCAACTAAAGTGAATAAGACCGGTTCCTGGCGCTTTTTCCATCCCAAATATGAAGAAAAAACCGCCCCTTGCAGCGCGGCCTGCCCGGTGGGCCAGGATATTCCTCGCATCGAAATGCTGGCGGCACGGGGATTGTTTAAAGATGCCTGGCAGACAATTCTGACCGAAAATCCGTTTCCGGCGGTCTGTGGGCGGGTGTGTTTTCATCCTTGTGAAACCGTCTGCAACCGGGCAAACTTGGATGAGAACATCGCCATTTCCAATCTCGAGCGCTTTCTTGGAGACACCGTTCTCGCACAGCAAAAAAAACCGGATCTGGTTATCAAACCGCCCAGCGGTAAAAAAGTGGCGATTGCCGGAGCCGGACCGGCCGGACTGGCAGCGGCCTATTTCCTTTCCCGCCTGGGCTATGGCTGCGATGTGTTTGAGGCCAGTTCTGAACCCGGCGGTCTGCTGCGTTGGGGGATTCCGGCCTATCGCCTTCCTCGGCACCTTCTCAGTCACGAAATCGGACGGATAGAGAATTTGGGTGCCAGCATTCACTGTGGGAAGCCGGTAAGCAGGGGCCTGTTGGATAAAATTTACACTGAATATGATGCATTTTTTATCGGCTGCGGGTATGGACAATCCATCGAGCTTAACATTGAAGGCGGCGATCTAGCCTGCCATGGACTGGATTTTCTCAGCAAAATTCGCCACGAAGAAAAGATGTCATTTCGGGATACAGCCGTGATTGTCGGCGGCGGGAACACCGCCGTCGATGTCGCCCGTACGCTAATCCGCTTAGGCGCCTCAGCACTGATTGTCTATCGCCGCCGCCGGGAAGATATGCCGGCGTTTAAACCGGAAGTGGCAGCGGCCGTAAAAGAAGGCGTCCGCATCATGGAGCTGGTCGCCCCGATACGCTTTCAGGAGATGCCCGGCGATACATCTTCTAACCGGCCCGATTACAGGCTCACATTACAACAAATGAAAGTCAGCAAAAAGAGTATCGGTAATCGCGCCCGCGTGATTCCCGATGGTGAAAAAATAAAGACGATAACCGCCCAAAGCATCTTCGTTGCCATCGGCGCTGAAACCGATGCGCTCTGGCATTTTCCCAAAGCAGACGAATCCAAAACACTAAACCTAAGCCACTGCAAGTTCATCGAGCAGAAAATACCCGTGGTTTACGGCGGAGACCTGACCAGTCCGGTTAAAAGTGTCACCGATGCCATTGCATCCGGTAAACAGGCCGCCATGGCGCTAGATATGTATTTTAATCACGGGATAGAGGCCATTGAAAAACAACTGACCGCCTGCCAGGTTGGCGCAGGACCGGCGCTTTCCATGAGTGCTTATCTGGGTGAGGATCGCCAATTTCGCAATGCGCATATCGTTGACTATGATGAAATTGTCAACGACTATTTCCCGTTGGCACCCCGGCTGAATCCGCGATCCCTGGATGCCGAACAAAGTATCCAGTCCTTTGCGGAAATCAAAGCGACGTTTGAAACCAAGGCGGCCAAAGACGAGGCTGCACGCTGCTTTAACTGCGGTATCTGCAACGCCTGCGATTATTGCCGACTTTATTGCCCTGAAATGGCTGTCAAAGTTGCCAAGGCAGAGCGGTGGATCGACATGGATTACTGCAAGGGCTGCGGGGT